>NZ_JAJNQM010000009.1:0-59524 GCF_022227785.1 Ectothiorhodospira lacustris
AGCAGCAGCCCCGACCACCACCATGATGCATGGATCGGGGCTTGCTGCACCGATGGTCACCGGCAGGTCGGCGCCCACGGGCGTCTTCCCTGTCTGTCCTTGAGTCCTGAATGATGAGTGATATCGCCCGACTGCGCTGGCACTGCCGACGCGGCACCAAGGAACTGGATCTCATGCTGGAGGGGTTCCTGCTCGCCTACGGGGAAGACCTGGATGCCGGAGAACTGCAGACCTTCGAGCAGGTCCTCAAACAGGAAGATGATGACCTCCAGCGCTGGCTCCTCTATGGTGAGTCGGTGGAAAAGACCGAGCTGGCGGCGATGATCGATCGGGTCAGGCGCCACTTCCTCGCAGCTTTCTGATCACGGCCCAGGCTCCGCCGTCCGCCTGTCCCTGACCGCCCGACGCAAGCACAGACGCAACGGCCGCAAATCCCCTCCCGCCACCGAATCCCCGGCCAACAGCAGACGGTGACGGCGCCCCGTTTCGTCCCGTAGCGACAGCAGGATCAGCCCCGGCAACACCACCGAGCCGGGCAGGACCTGCACCATCAGCCGTCCGCCGTCCCGGGATGCCAGCCACCACCCCCCATCAGCCCCCCAACCCAGGGCCTGCCACTGTCCGGGAAAAGACCCCACCCCCACCCGACACACCATCAACGCAAAACTGCACAGACCGCCCAAGGCGGCCGGCACCTGCATCCATAGCGGTAGGCCACTGCCCCAGACGGATGCCACGGCGGCCGCATGGACCAGAAACAGGCCGCCCAGGACCCGCCCGGAAGACTTCAAGGGCACAAAATGCCCACGACTGCTCGTCACCATGACCACGGTCAACGCTCCTTGTAAAAAATCCCTGTCATCCTTAGGCATCCAAACTCATCATTCAGCATCAAAGACAATCAGTCGGGACAGTGGCCGAATGCAAAGGCTATAACCGACTATTAAGATGGGAAAACAAACACTTAATCCCGAACCCATAGCAGCATACCTTGCAGTTATTGTGCATAATGTTCGGGCCGGATAGCATCAACAGGATTTTCGACTCACTGGAGTAACCAACATGCGGTGGTCGCCAAGACGCCGCGGGCTAACCGCCGCCACGGAGACCCGTATGGTCGCGGGGGCCAACGGCGGCAAACTTGCAGGAGATAGGTATGTCATCGACAGAAATAGCCGCGAATATGCGGGAGTTCTTGATGGTTGGGGACAGCATGCTCACGGTCCTCGGTTTTGTGGGGGCGGGCTTGCTGGGCTTCTGGTTTGGTCGGCAGCAGGGGGATGCCGGTCGGGTCCGGGACCTGGAAAAGGAACTGGATAACCAGCAGCGCAAGATCAACAACTACCGTGCGCAGGTCAACCGTCACTTCGAAAAGACCGCCACTCTGTTCACGGGCATGGCCCACTCCTACCGCGAACTCTATGAGCACCTGGTAGACAGCTATGACCGTCTGGGTGACGGCCCCTCGAACCGCTTCCTGCCCCGCCGCGCCTCCGCGCTGCTGGAGCTGTCCAAGGAAGAGCAGAGACGTGCCATCCCGGCCGCGGCCAAGCCGGCTCAGGCCGCTGCACCTGCTGCCAAGCCTGCTGCTGCCAAGCCTGAAGCCCCCAAGGCCGCCGCTGCACCCAAGGCCGCTGCGCCTGCCCCGGCTCCCAAAGCCGCTCCGGCTCCGCAAAAGCCTGCAGCCCCGCAGAAGCCTGCCGCTGCTGCCGCGCCTCAGCAGAACCGTCCTGATCCCCGCGGCGCCACGGCACTGAAGCGCGACACGAAGCCCAAGGCTGCCCAGACTGCTCAGGCCGCCAAGACCATCCCTGGTGCCACTTCCGTCAAGGCCCCCGACCAGCCCGACCGCATCCGTCTGGCTGCCAAGGACCTGGAAGCCGCCAAGAAGTAATGACGTCGTGCGTCAGGGGCAACTGAGTTTGCCCTGCAGGGAACAGCAATCCCCGCACACACATCCCGGCCACGCGCCGGGATGTGTGTTTATGGGCCGACCCGGCCGGCTTCCTCCCCCTGCAGCGAACTTTGTTCTAAGATGACGATCGGATGTCGAGACAAGTGCCGGAGGCTAGAAAAACCATGAAGCCCGAGTGGAAAGCGTTCCTGCTCGATGCAGGTGCGGAGATGGACAACGACCGGGTATCCCATTTCGGCAACCCGGAGCGCGAACGCAGCGTGGCCGTGACCGGCGATGTCATCTGCGACCTGTCTCACCAGGGGCTGATCAGCGCCCACGGCGAAGAAGCCGCCGCCTTCCTGCAGGGCCAGTTCACCTGTGATGTAGGCGAGGTCAATGCCGAGCGCAGCCGCCTGGGCGCCTGGTGTACCGCCAAGGGGCGCATGGTCTGCACCTTCCGTCTTTTCAGCCGCGCTGATGCCCTTTACCTGCGCCTGCCCAGGGAACAGGTGGAAGCGGTACTCAAGCGCCTGTCCATGTATGTACTGCGCGCCAAGCTCACCCTGGAAGACGCCGGCGGCGCTTTCATTCCCATAGGGCTGTCCGGCCCCCATGCCGAGACGCTGCTCAAGGATGCCCTGGGCAAAGACATACCTGCCGAGGTGGATGCCGGCATCCGGCATGAGGGCATCACCGTCATCCGCACCCCCGGCCATCATCCCCGCTTCGAGCTGTACGGCGACCTGGAATCCATGCAACGGCTGTGGCAGGCCCTCAATGTCCATTGCGCCCCGGTAGGCGCCGCGCAGTGGGCCCTGATGGATATCCTGGCGGGGGTGCCCACCCTCTATCCGGCCGCCGCCGAAGCCTTCGTGCCGCAGATGACCAACCTGCAGCTGCTGGGCGGGGTCAGTTTCAAGAAGGGCTGCTATCCCGGGCAGGAAGTGGTGGCACGGATGCAGTATCTGGGCAAGCTCAAACGCCGCATGTATCTGATTCATCTCCCCGTGGAGACGCTGCCGCGGCCGGGAGACACCCTCTTTGACGCAACACAGCCATCCGATCAGCCCGCCGGCATCATCGTTGATGCCCAACACCATCCCGATGGGGGCGTGTCCGCCCTGGCGGTGATGCAGGTCGCCAGCGCGGAAGCCGGAGAACCTCGCCTGGAGGGGCCGGATGGTGCCCCGGCCCGGATGGAGGTCCTGCCCTATGTCCTTGACCCGGCGGCAGCCTCCTGATGGACTGATCGCTTTTCGGGAGCCATACCGTGCGTTTTCTGTTCTTCCTGTTCGTCCTGATCCTGCTGATGCTATGGGCGGCCTTCTATAGCCGCCCCCACTACAAGAAGCTCTCCAACACCCTGTACATCACGGCCGGGATCATGGGGGTGCTGTTCGTGGCCGGCTATCTGAGATTCGTCTGACCGGCCCGGCCCTCAGCGCCCCTTTTTCTTGGTGTGCCGCATCAGGCGCTTGCGCTTGTGGATCTGACGGGGCGTCAGCGTGTTGCGCTTGCCCTCGTAGGGGTTCGCACCGCTCTTGAATTCCAGGCGGATGGGGGTGCCCACCAATTGCAGATGCTCACGGAAGTGGTTGGTGAGATAACGCTTGTAGGCCCCCGGCAGTTCTTCGGTCTGATTGCCGTGAATGATGATCAGCGGAGGATTGCGGCCCCCCTGGTGGGCATAGCGCAGTTTGATGCGCCGTCCCCGCACCAAGGGAGGCTGGTGCGCCACCACGGCGCTTTCCAGCAGCCGGGTCAGAACGCTGGTGC
Source organism: Ectothiorhodospira lacustris (assembly GCF_022227785.1). Taxonomy (NCBI): domain Bacteria; kingdom Pseudomonadati; phylum Pseudomonadota; class Gammaproteobacteria; order Chromatiales; family Ectothiorhodospiraceae; genus Ectothiorhodospira; species Ectothiorhodospira lacustris. Next base: position 3,674 of record NZ_JAJNQM010000009.1, read on the forward strand.
CCATGTCCCGGAAGGCGGACTCATGGGCCCGCTGCACGGCCCCGAACAGGTCTCCGACCCCGGTACCGTGGAGGGCGGAAATGAACCGTCGCTCGGCAAAATCCAGGAACGGTAGCTTGAGCAGCAGATCGGTCCGCACCCGTTCGCGCTGATCCGGGGTCAGGCCATCCCACTTGTTGATGGCCACCACCAGCGCCCGTCCCGCCTCCATCACCATGCCCAGCAAGTGGGCATCCTGCTCGGCGATGCCTTCCCGGGCATCCAGCAGGAAGATCACCACGTGGGCGGCATCGATGGCCTGGATGGTCTTCACCACGCTGAACTTCTCCACCGCCTCCTTCACCCTGGCGCGGCGACGCACACCGGCGGTATCGATCAGGGTATACACCTGACCATCCCGTTCAAAGGGGACGAAGACACTGTCACGGGTGGTGCCGGGTATATCCGTGGCCACCATCCGTTCCTCGCCCAGGATCCGGTTGATCAGGGTAGACTTACCCGCGTTGGGGCGCCCCACAAAGGCAATGCGGATGCCCGGCCAGCGCTCACCCTCGTCCTCGTCATCCATGGCTTCGGGCAGCAGGGATCGGACCGAGGCCATCAGAGCCTGGATACCACGACCATGGGAAGCGGCAATGGAACGGGGGTCGCCCAGGCCCAGGCGGTGGAACTCGACGGTGACCGCCTGCGGGTCCACCCCGTCGGTCTTGTTCACCACCAGGACGATCGGCTTGTTGAAACCCCTCAGTTCCTGGGCGATGGTCTCGTCGGCAGGGCACAGACCGGCACGACCGTCCACCATGAACATCACCAGATCCGCCTCACGGATGGCCTGGCGGGTCTGCTGGGCCATCAGTTCATCCAGAGTCTCGTTCTCGCCGCTCAGCCCCCCCGTGTCCACCACCATGTAACCGTAGCCACCGACGCGGCCGGTACCGTACTGACGGTCACGGGTGAGTCCGGGCAGGTCCGCCACCAGGGCATCGCGGGAACGGGTGAGCTGATTGAACAGCGTGGACTTGCCCACATTGGGGCGCCCTACCAGGGCAATGACGGGCTTCATTGGGGCATTCCGATAATCTGAAGACTGCGTGGTGATGCGGGAGGGATGCCGGTACCGGCGGGATGGTGCATTCTACCCCGAATCAGGGGCGATTGCCCCTGGGTTGATCCGAAAAAGGCGGCCATTTGCGGTCGCGGGCCGCCCCCGCAAATAACGAGGTTGCTGGGGCCGACCCTGGCGACGAAAGGGTGTCTAGTCTTCCCGGGAACGCAGGGTGACGGCGCTCAGATTCCCGCCTCGCCCCAGGGCATAGACGACCCCGGCTCGCACCAGAGGCACCCCCATGATCCCGTTACGGTCGGTACGGACACGGCCCACCAGGGTGCCGTCCTCGGGGGCAAGCCAGTGCAGATAGCCCTCGTAGTCCCCCACCACCACGTGATCGTCCACTGCCACCGGCAGGGTCACCCCCCGCAGCCGCAGCAAGTCCTGCTGCCAGAGAGTAGCGCCGTTGCGACGGTCCAGCGCCCAGACATGGCCAAAGGCATCGGTCAGCAGCAACAAATCGCCCGCCACCGTCACGCCGCGATAGGAGGACAGGTCCCGTTGCCAGAGGGTACGGCCATCGGCCACGCCGAAGGCAGCCACCCGGCCCTGATAGGCCGCGCCGTAGACGACGCCACCGGCCAGGGCCAGCTCACCATCCACATCGGCCATGCGCTCCAGTTCGGAACGGCCGCTGGGAACGGCCAGCGCCGTTTCCCAGATCACGTTGCCTCGGGCCAGACCAAAGACCGCCAGGCGACCATTGTCAAACCCGGACAGGACCCGCCCGGAGATCATCAAAGGGGTACCCGCGCCCCGCAGACTCAGGGCGGGTGTGCTGCGCCCCGCCAGCCAGCGCGGCTCGCCGGTGAGGACATCGAGGGCATGGAGACGGCCGTCATTGGTGCGCACAACCACCAGGCCCTGCTCCACCGAAGACACGGCCATGACCTCACTGGAGAGCATCCGACGCCATAGTACCTGACCATCCGTCGGGCTCAGGGCGATGGCCTCTCCACGGCCGGTGCCCAGCACCACCGCCTCGGTGCCGCCATTGACACCGCCGGTCACCGGCACCCGCAGGTTCGTCCGCCACAGGTTGGTCCCATCCTCCGGATTCCAGGCGGAAACCCGTCCATCGGCATCGGCGACGATGATGTGATCCCGCCCCAGATAGGGAGAGAGCTGGAGATAGGACTTGCCCGCGCCCGAGCCGGTATTGCGGCTCCACAACACGTTCGGCGACACTTCCGCCTCGATCCGGGGCAGCGGCGCAGGCGGTTCCGCCGTGTCCCGGCTCCACAGACCACAGCCGCCAAGCAGGGCGGTGACCAGTAACAAGGCCAGCAGTCGCTGCATCATGAATCACCCACTTGGGCGGGCACGTTGAGTGCGTCGCGCTTCATCTGCAGATAGTCGGAGAGTCCGCCGGAGATCAGCATGGCACGGTCATAGGCGGCACGGGCACGGGCCTGATCATTCAGGGCATGGTAGGCATCCCCCCGCAACTCTTCCACCACCGCCATGAAGCCCTCGGGCACCGGATCCTCCAGCAGTTTCAGGGCATCCTGGGCCCGGTCGTCGGCAATCAGCACGCGGGCCAGACGGGTCCTGGCCACTTGGGCCGTTTCCGGGGTGCGGGCATGTTCCATGGCCCAGCGCAGACGTCCCTCGGCCTGGACCAGATCATCCCGCTCCACGGCCAGCCGGGCCAGCTCCAGGGCCGCCAAGGCGGCATAGGGGGTCTTGCGATAACCTTCCATCAGGGTCGTGCCGTGGTTGTGGGCGATCTCACCGCCCTGACGGGCAGCGGACACCATGGCCATATAGATCTCCGAGGCCTCCACGGCACGGGAATCCACATGCCCCGTCCACAGGCGCCAGCCCACGATACCGCCAAGACCCACCACCAGTCCCAGGATCACGGCGGTACCGTTCTCCTTCCACCAGCGCTTGATGGCCTCGACGCGTTCCTCGTCGGTCGCGTAGGACATGGATCGTTCTCCTTAAGTGTGATTCGGATTCAGAAATCGATGGGAGCCGATAGCCCCAGCAGCTCAGGGAGACGTTCACCCAAGTCAGCCATGGACACCGTTTCCTGGGGACGTTCCGGGTCACGCAGCGGCTTGACGGCGACCTGTCCGGCAGCCAGCTCCGATTCACCCAGGATCAGGGCCACGGTCGCACCGCTGCGATCGGCACGCTTGATCTGGGCCTTGAAGCCGCCACCACCGCAATTGACCATCAGCCGGAGCTGCGGGATAGCTGAACGCAACGTCTCCGCCAAGGCCATGCCCGCCGTCATCGTACCCTCACCAGCCAACACCAGATAGGCCTGGGGCGACACGGTCTCGGGCAGGCCCCCGTCGTCTTCCAGCAGGCTGAGCAGGCGTTCCACTCCCATGGCAAAACCGGCCGCCGGCGTGGCCCGACCACCCAATTGCTCCACCAGGCCGTCATAGCGGCCCCCGGCACAGATCGTACCTTGGGCACCCAGAGCATCGGTAATCCACTCGAACACGGTGCGGCCATAGTAATCCAGACCACGAACCAGGCGGGGATTGATGGTGAATTCGACCCCGGCCCGGGTGAGAATGGCCTGCAGGGCCTCGAAATGCAGTTTCGAGGTCTCGTCCAGATGATCCAACAAACTGGGAGCGGCCTGGATCAGTGTTCGCAAATCCGGATTCTTGCTGTCCAAAATGCGCAGCGGGTTGCTGTGCAGCCGCTGGCGGGACTCATCGTCCAACTGCTCGTGATGGGCCTGGAAATATGCCACCAGATGCTCGCGATAGGCGGCGCGGGCCTCGGCGGAACCCAGGCTGTTCAGCTCCAGACGCACCTGCCGAAGTCCCAGACGCTGCCACATGCGTGCGGTCATGAGAATCAGCTCGGCATCAATGTCCGGGCCTTCCATGCCGAAGGCCTCGACCCCGATCTGGTGAAACTGACGATAGCGCCCCTTCTGGGGGCGCTCGTGACGGAACATCGGCCCCATGTACCAGAGACGCTGCTGCTGGTTGTGCAGCAGGCCATGCTCAACCCCGGCGCGGACACAGCCCGCCGTCCCCTCCGGACGCAGGGTCAGGCTGTCACCGTTACGATCCTCGAAGGTGTACATCTCTTTGGAGACGATGTCCGTCACCTCACCGATGGAACGGGCGAACAGGTCCGTGCTTTCCACAATGGGGAGACGGATCTCACGATAGCCGTAACCGCTCAAGATATCCCGGATGCTGGATTCCAGCCACTGCCAGGCGCCTGTGTGCTCGGGCAGGATGTCATGCATCCCCCGGATGGATCTAATCTGCCTGCTCATCAATCTCGGATCTGTGTCAAACGGTCGGAACGGCGGGCGGCGGCTGTCAGCGCCGCCCCACGGTGAAACGGGCGGTATTATCGGCCCGGGTATCGCCGGACATGTCCACGGTCTGACCATTGAAGGTCAGACGCACCCCGGGGGCATTACCCATGAAGACGCGGATGGGCGTGGCGCCCTCAATGCGACGTTCGGAGCCCTTACGCATCAACCCCACCAGGAGGCGCCCGCCCCCGGCATCGGTGATCTCCACCCAGGAGTCTTCTTCAAACCGCAGCACCAGCCGACCCCGCCCGGCCGGCGGTGGCGACTCGGTGGCGGCGGGCGCCGGAATGGCCTCGGTCGGCGGTGCGGGCGGCGTCTCGGTAGCCGGCAGCGACAGGGGCTGCTCCGGGATTGCCGGGGCGGGAATGACGGGCTCGATGGGCTGAGACTCCGGGGCGGCCTCCGGGGCCTCAGGGGCCGGCACGACCCGGGCGGAAAGGGTGGCAACTGAAGGCTCGGGGCGTGCCTGTGCGGCTTCTTCACCACCGGCCACCGGTTCCGTCCGATCGTGGAACAGACCACTGGTGAACAGGAACAGGCCGATGATCAGTGCCGCCAGCAGGATCACTCCCATGATGATCATCCAGGGACCCGAGCCTGCAGTGGATACGGCCTTGTCAACGGGTGCTGGGCGCCCCGTAACCTTGCCGCCGGTCGATGCGGCCGAAGGCGCGATATCGAGCCGTTCCCGCAGCGCGCCGGTGGCCTGTTCCAGGGCACTGATCATGGGCTCGGCATCCACCTCCAGGACCTTGGCACAACTGCGCAGATAACCCCGCACATAGGGAGGCTCGGGCAGCTGTTCGAAACGGTCCTCTTCCAGTGCCTCCAGGGTTCGCAGAGGCAGATGCAGACGCGCCGCCAGATCCTCTTGCGTCATGCGGGCCTGCTCGCGGGCGGCCTGCAGCAACGCGCCCGGCGAAGGCGCTGCAGCCATGGGTGTGTCCCAGTCGTCTTGTTGCATTCTATCTTCTGCCACGGGATTCGGTTTCCAGCAATCGTGTGGTCTGTTCTGAGTCCGGGAAATCGTTCTTCAAGCGCAGGGCGCAGACCCCGGAGGCATCCCGGTTGCCCAATTCCAATTCAGCCCGATAGCAGATCCAGAGGGTCTCCGGGGTATGGGGCATCTGTTCCGTCAGGCGCTGCAGATAGGCGCGGGTCTGGAGATAACGCTCGTTCTCGAAGGTGATACGCATCATCTCATACAAGGCAGGGATGTGGCGCGGGTTGGTTTCCAGGGCCCGACGAAAATACCGCTCCGCCTGGTCTTCATCCGGCTTCTTCAAGACGCAGATACCCGCGTTGGTCCAGGCCACCTCCGGACTGGAATAGAGGGGATTGTCCGCCGCGGCGCGAAACGCTCGGTCGGCCTCATCAAGGCGATCCTGGCGGCACAGGAAGGTCCCGTAGTTGTTCTGCACCGGGGCGTTGCTCGAGTCCAGTTCCATGGCCCGCTGGAAGTGGCGATCCGCCAGCCGGGGATCACGCAGCCGTTCCTGCAGCAAGGCATAGGCGGCATGGACCTGGGCGGAACTCGGGTCCTGGGAGAGGGCACGCTCCAGATTGCCCTTGGCCTGTTCCAGTTGATTGTTGCGCATGTAGTGCAGCCCCAGTTCCACATTCACCTGGGCGGCACGCTGTTCGCGTTCCTGAACCTGAGGCGTGACGGCGCAGCCGGTCAGGATCAGGGCCAGACAAAGTATCAGGCCGGGCAGGACCAGGGTCGGCCTCATGGCGGCGCGGCTCCCGGCGAGTTTTCCAGCCTGGCAAAACGCAGCTCACGGCGGCTCCGGTCTTCCACCCGCCCCACCAGCTGACCGCAGGCGGCATCGATGTCGTCACCCCGGGGACGGCGCGTGATGGTGGTGTAACCGGCCTGCACCAGGATGTCCCGGAACTTGTCGATGGCGGCCCCGGTGGAGCGCCGGTAACGGCTCTCCGGGAAGGGGTTGAAGGGGATCAGATTGATCTTGCAGGGCACATCCTGCAACAGGACGGCCAGTTCACGGGCCTGGGCCTGACTATCGTTGACTCCGTCGAGCAGGACGTACTCCACCGTGACCCGACTGTGATGGCCACCCTTGCCCACATAGCGGCGACAGGCCGCCAGCACCTCGGCGATGGGATACTTGCGATTCAGGGGCACCAGCTGGTCACGCAGGGGATCGTTGGGGGCATGCAGACTCAAGGCCAGGGCCACCTGCAGGCCGGTCTCGCGCAAACGATCCAGGGCCGGCACCACCCCTGCGGTGCTGATAGTGACACGGCGCTTGCTCAGCCCGTAGGCGTTGTCCTCCAGCATCAGGGACATGGCCGCCACCACAGGTTCGAAGTTGAGCAGGGGTTCACCCATACCCATGAGCACCACATTGCTCACCACCCGGCTCTGGCCCTCTTCCGGCTGCAAATGGCGACGGGCGGCATGAAGCTGGCCGATGATCTCGGCGGCGGTCAGATTACGGTTGAAACCCTGACGGGCGGTGGAACAGAAGGTGCAGTCCAGGGCGCAGCCCACCTGAGAGGACACGCACAGGGTACCGCGGCCTTCCTCGGGGATGAAGACGGTCTCGATGCAGTTGCCGTCATCCAGGCGCAACAGCCACTTGTGGGTGCCGTCGCGAGCGGCCTGGGTCATGACGATCTCGGGGGCACTGACCTCGGCATGTTCGGACAGCCAGATCCGCAGCCCCTTGGTCAGGTCCGTCATGGCCGCAAAATCGGTGATGCCGCGCTGGTGGATCCACTTGAGCACCTGAACGGCACGGAAGGGCTTTTCGCCGTGAGCGACGAAGAACCCGGCCAGTTCCTCTCGCGTCATGCCCATCAGATTGGTCTTGGTACTTTCACTCATGGATCTATCCACCGGCGGTGGCCGGAAAAGCATGTGGGGCAAGCCCCTGCCGGGGGCGGGCGGACCCGCCCCCGGTTCGGCATGAAGCCGTCTGTCAGCGGATGCGCGGGCAGAGTTCTTCGGGCTTGAAGAAGAAGGCGATTTCCTGGGCGGCGGTGTCGGCGCCATCGGAACCATGCACGGCGTTCTCGTCAATGCTGTCGGCGAAATCGGCGCGAATGGTGCCGGGGGCGGCGTCCTTGGGATTGGTGGCACCCATCAGTTCCCGGTTTTTGGCAACGGCGTCCTCGCCTTCCAGGACCTGCACCATCACCGGACCGCTGATCATGAAGCTCACCAGGTCGTTGAAGAAGGGACGCGCCTTGTGCACCGCATAGAAGCCTTCCGCCTGCTCACGGCTGAGCTGCATCATGCGTGCGGCAACGATGCGCAGGCCGCCCTTCTCGAAGCGGCTGTAGATCTCACCGATCACGTTTTTGGCGACAGCATCGGGCTTGATGATGGAAATGGTGCGTTCAACAGCCATGGAATGAAACTCCGATATGGGATATGAAGTGCAAGATTGCGACGCAGGTCGTCGTGGCCTGCGTCAGGGGAAGAAGGTTGCATCGCGACGCAGAGGGGGAATGTTACCTTGCGGGGCGGGTGGCAGACAATGACCCGACACCGAAGGCGGTCCTGGAAAGCCCGCGTTCAATCAGCCGTCGTACTCCTCCATCCAGGCCAGTTGCACGGCCTCCAGGATACGCTCCCCGCAGCGATCCGGATCGTCGTCGAACTCCGGCAGAGCCATGATCCAGTGGCGCAGGTCGACGAAATTCACCTGCGCCGGATTCACGTCCGGATGGGCCTCCTGCAGGGACAGAGCGATCTCCAGACTGTCGGTCCATTTCAAGCGCATGGCAGACTCCTAGTGATGTTCGGATACCTGATTGATGGTGTAACGAGGGATCTCCACCACCAGATCCTGGTCCCCCACCCGGGCCTGGCAGGAGAGTCGTGAGTCCGGCTCCAGGCCCCAGGCCCGGTCCAGCAGGTCTTCCTCGTCCTCAGTGGCCTCATTGAGACTGTCCAGCCCCTCCCGCACATAGACATGGCAGGTGGTGCAGGCACAGGACTTTTCGCAGGCATGCTCGATCTCGATGCCGTTGGCCAGGGCGGCGTCGCAGATAGTGGTCCCGGACTCCACCTCGATGGCAGACCCCTCGGGGCAGATCTCCTCGTGGGGTAGAAAGATGATTTGCGGCATGTGGTCGTTCACTCCCAGCTGGGTTTATTCGAATTCCTCGACGCGATGGCCGGACATGGCCTTGCGGACACTCTCGTTCATGCGCCTGGCCACGAAGGCCTCGCCGGCCCTCTCCATCTCGGCAATGGCCCGGCGGATGGCCTCGTGATCGCCCCCCTGACGAGCCTCCAACAACCGGCGGCCAGCCTCGCGGATACCTTCCAGTTCGCCCTGATTCAGCAGATGGCCATCTGCGGCCAGGGCCGACTCCAGTGCCTCCAGGACCCGATCCGCCTCCACCTGCTGTTCCCGCAGGCGACGTGCCTGCATGTCCTCGGCGGCATGACTGCGGGAATCGGTGAGCATGGACTCGATTTCGCCGTCGGTAAGGCCGTAGGAGGGCTTCACCTCGATGCCGGCCTGAACCCCGCTGACCATTTCCCGGGCCGTCACATTGAGCAGGCCGTCGGCATCCACCTGATAGGTGACTCGCACCCGGGCGGCACCCGCCACCATGGGCGGAATCCCGGAGAGGGTGAAACGGGCCAGGGAGCGGTTGTGGTCCACCAGATCCCGCTCCCCCTGGACCACGTGGAGAACCATGGCGGTCTGGCCGTCCTTGAAGGTGGTGAACTCCTGGGCACGGGCCACCGGGATGGTGGTATTGCGGGGGACCAGATGCTCCACCAGGCCACCCATGGTCTCAATGCCCAGGGACAGAGGGATCACGTCCAGCAGCAGCATCTCGTCGCCGGGCTTGTTGCCGGCCAGGATGTCCGCCTGCAGGGCGGCCCCCACGGCCACCACCTTATCCGGATCGATGTCCACCCGGGGTTCGCGCCCGAAGAACTCCCCGACCCGCTCCCGCACCCGGGGCACGCGGGTGGAGCCACCCACCATGACCACGTCGGTGATCTCGTCGCGGCTGACCCCGGCATCGCGCAGGGCGCGCCGGCAGGCGGACAGGGCCTTGCTGATCAGGGGGTCGATGAGACAGTTCATCTGGTGGCAGGTCATGCAGCCGGTCCAGTATTCGGAATCGGATCGGGCCACGCGCAGCTGCGCCTCGTCACGATCCGTGAGCGCCTCCTTGACGGCGCAGGCATCGAGGATGAGCTGGCGCATGCGACGATGCCCCGCATCTCCTTCGATGCCCGCCTCCTGCATCATCCAGGCGGCGATGGCGCGGTCGAAATCGTCACCGCCCAGGGCACTGTCACCGCCGGTGGCCAGGACCTCGAAGATCCCCTTGTGCAGACGCAGGATGGAGATATCGAAGGTACCCCCACCCAAGTCAAAGACCGCGATCAGGCCTTGATGGCCCTGATCCAGACCGTAGGCGATGGCGGCGGCCGTGGGCTCGTTCAGCAGGCGATAGACATTCAGCCCGGCCAGGCGCGCGGCATCCTTGGTGGCCTGGCGCTGGGCGTCGTCGAAATAGGCGGGCACGGTGATCACGGCCCCGTCCAGATCCCCGTCCAGGGTCGCTTCCGCCCGGCGGCGCAGGGCCGTGAGGATCTCGGCGGAGACCTCCACCGGGGTCACTTCCCCCGCCTGGGTACGGATGCGGGGTACGCCGCCCTCCCCCGGCGCGAAGTCGTAGGGAACGTGGCCGGCCAGGGTCTTGAGATCTCCCACGCCCCGGCCCATCAGACGCTTGACCGAGGACAGGGTATTCAGGGGATCCAGGGCGGCGAGGCGCCGGGCCTCATGCCCCACCAGCACCCGAGCCTCGGCACCGTAATGCACCACCGATGGCAGCAGGTGGAGACCGGCCTCGTCCGGCAGGGTTTCAGCCACCCCGTTGCGCACGGTCGCCACCAGGGAGTTGGTGGTCCCCAGGTCGATCCCCACTGCGAGACGTCGCTGATGGGGGTCCGGCGACAGGCCGGGTTCGGAGATCTGCAATAGCGCCATGGCGAGTTGAGTCCGTCTTGATGGGTTCTTGGGGATACCCCTGTTCAGGGCAAGTCGTCTTCCAGTCGCTCGCGGATACGCTCCAGCTCATCACGCAGACGATTGAAAAACCGCAACTTGAGGACCTGTTCCCGGGCCTGCGCCAGGTCACCGGCGGCCCAGGCGGCCTCAAAGGCCTCAATCAGGGCATGGTGGCGAGCCTCGATGTCTGCGGTCACCCGATCCAGGGCGGCAAAGGGGTCCGCGGCTTCCGGCACCGCTTCCAGGGTCTCCCGGAGTTCCATCTGATCCATGAGGAAGGCGGTATCCGAGGCGGTGGCCCGGTCATCATCCACCTCCACCCCCCGCAGACTGAGCAGATACCGGGCCCGACGGGTGTCGTCCCTGAGGGTGGCATACGCCTCGTTCACGTGGGACGACCCCTGCACTGCCAGACGACGCTGCTGTTCCGAGGCCTGGGCGAAGCGGTCCGGGTGCAGATCGGCCTGCAAGGCCCGGTAGGCTCGGGACAGGGCCTCCAGGTCGATGCGAAACTCCCGGGGCTGGCCCAGCAAGGCAAAGTAGTCACGCCCGAAATCCAGCGCCGGACCGATGGGCGCCTCCTGCTCAGACATTGAAGCTCTCGCCACAGCCGCAGCGGGAGTTCTCATTGGGGTTCTTGAAGCGGAAACCCTCGTTGAGCCCTTCTCGGGTGTAGTCCAGCTCCATCCCGTCCAAATAGACCAGGCTGCGGGGATTGATCACCACCTTGACGCCCTTGTCTTCAAAGACGGTATCACCCTGCTCCAGTTCATCCACGAACTCCATGATGTAAGCCATGCCGGAACAGCCGGTGGTCTTCACCCCCAGGCGCAGACCAATGCCCTTGCCTCGCTTTTCCAGAAAGCTGCGCACCCGGTCGGCGGCGGTGTCGGTCAGAATGATGGCCATGTCTCTTGACTCTCCTTCTCAGGCGGTTTCGGTATCGACCGTACCGCCGGATTTCTTGCGATAGTCGGCAATGGCGGCCTTGATGGCATCTTCGGCCAGCACCGAGCAGTGGATCTTCACCGGCGGCAGAGCCAGTTCCTCGGCAATCTGGGTGTTCTTGATGGCCGCGGCCTCTTCCAGGGTCTTGCCCTTGACCCATTCGGTCAACAAGCTGGAACTGGCAATGGCGGAGCCGCAGCCATAGGTCTTGAACATGGCCTCTTCGATGACACCGACATCGTTGACGCGGATCTGCAGCTTCATCACATCCCCGCAGGCCGGGGCACCCACCATGCCGGTACCCACATGAGGATCCGCCTTGTCCAGGGAACCCACGTTGCGGGGGTTTTCATAGTGGTCGATGACTTTGTCGCTGTAGGCCATTTCCGGTTACCTCTCCAAACTCTGAATAGTAATGTCTTCATGTCCTGCCTCACGGGGCAGGACGTGCGCAGGTCAATGGGCGACCCATGCCACCGATTTCAGGTCCACCCCTTCCTGGTGCATCTCCCAGAGCGGCGAGAGGTCGCGCAGCTTCTGTACCGCCCCGCGGACCAGGGTGATGGTGCGATCGATATCGTCCGTAGTCGTATAGCGGCCCACGGAAAAACGGATGGAGCTGTGGGCCAGTTCGTCGTCACGACCCAGGGCGCGCAACACATAGGAGGGTTCCAGGCTGGCACTGGTGCAGGCGGAGCCGGAAGACACGGCGATGTCCTTGAGCGCCATGATCAGGCTCTCGCCCTCCACGAAATTGAAGGAGACATTGAGGCTGCCCGCCACCCGGCGCTCGGCATCGCCATTGAGATAGACCTCGTCCATGTCCGACAGACCGGCCCAGAGACGGTCGCGCAACTGGCGCAGACGCTGGTTTTCCTGAGCCATCTCCTCACGGGCGATGCGGAAGGCTTCGCCCATGCCGATGATCTGGTGGGGCGCGAGGGTACCGGAGCGCATGCCCCGCTCATGCCCGCCGCCGTGCATCTGGGCTTCAATCCGCACCCGGGGCTTGCGCCGCACATAAAGAGCCCCCACGCCCTTGGGGCCGTAGCTCTTGTGGGCGGAGAAGCTCATCAGGTCGACGGGGAGCATGGCCAGATCGATGTCCACCTTGCCGGTGGACTGGGCCGCATCCACGTGATAGAGGATGCCGCGGGCACGGGTCAGAGTGCCAATGGCCTCGATGTCCTGGATCACGCCGATCTCGTTGTTCACGTGCATGATGGACACCAGCACGGTGTCGTCACGCAGGGCGGCCTCAAGCTTGGTCAGGTCGAGCAGGCCATTGGGTTCCGGATCCAGGTAGGTCACTTCATACCCTTCCCGCTCCAACTGGCGACAGGTGTCCAGGACGGCCTTGTGCTCCGTCTTCATGGTGACGATGTGGCGCCCCTTCTTCTGGTAGAAATGGGCCGCCCCCTTGATGGCCAGGTTGTCCGCCTCGGTGGCGCCGCTGGTCCAGACGATCTCCCGGGGATCGGCGCCCACCAGGGCAGCCACCTGTTCACGGGCCTCCTCCACCGCCTTTTCCGCCTCCCAGCCGAACGGATGGGAACGGGAGGCGGGGTTGCCGAACAGGCCGTCGATGGTGAGATGGCGGGCCATCTTTTCTGCTACCCGCTCATCCACCGGGGTGGTGGCGGCATAATCCAGGTAGATGGGTCGATTGTTCTCGCTCACGGCTTCACTCCTGGGCCTGTTCATTCCACGGACTGGGATGCAAGCCCGGCACCGGCACCACTGCGGGCGCCGGCAGGCTGGCGTGACATGATGCTGTCCTGGCGGGCGGCCACTTCCTGAACGCCGTTACGACGCATGACGTCGGCCAGGGTGATGTTGGCCAGGAAATTGTGGATCTGGGCGCTCAGGTCGGACCACAGATCATGGGTGAGACAGCGATGGCTGTCCTGGCAATCCACGGTGCCGCCGCAGCGGGTGGTATCCACTTTTTCATCCACCGCCGAAATGACGTCGGCAATGGCAAGCTCATCCGCCGGTCTGCTCAGGGTGTAACCACCGCCGGGACCGCGGGTGCTGACCACGAGACCACGCTTTCTCAGGCGCGCAAAGAGTTGTTCCAGGTAGGATAGTGAGATACCCTGTCTGCCCGAGATATCCGCCAGGGAGATCGGCCCCTGGTCATTGTGGATCGCCAGATCCAGCATCGCCGTCACGGCATAGCGCCCCTTCGTTGTCAGTCTCATTGCCTCTCTCCCGTATGATCCGTCCGGGTATGCTAACAATACCTTATCTTTTTGGTCAAGTATTAACGCCCCGTCGTGACTCGGCTCCGTCCTGCCCCTGCGCGGACGACCCGGCCAGATCCCCCAGTTCGTCCGCCTGGATTTCCTTGATGTGGGAGTCATCCACCTGCGCCCCCATGGCCTTGAGGGCGTGGCAGTTTTCGTCCATGCGCTGATCCAGGGTATGCAGGTGGTCCAGGATGCGGGTAATGGCCGTGGCCACCGGGTCCGGCATATCCTGGGTGGTGCCGTAGGCATCGAACCCCATCTTCAGGGCCATATCCTCCCGCCGCCGGTCCTCATCGCTCCTGGGGGTGATGACGCGCCCGGGAATCCCGACCACCGTGGCACCGGCAGGTACGTCCCGCAGCACCACGGCGTTGGAACCGACCCGGGCGCCCTCACCGATGCGGATGGGGCCGAGGATCTTGGCCCCCGCCCCCACCACCACGTTGTCCTCCAGGGTGGGATGACGCTTGCCCTTCCCCCATGAGGTCCCGCCCAGGGTCACACCATGGTAAAGCGTGCAGTCGTCACCGATCTCGGCGGTTTCGCCGATCACCACCCCCATGCCGTGGTCGATGAAGAAGCGCTGACCGATGGTGGCACCCGGATGGATCTCGATCCCGGTCAGCCAGCGCCCCAAAAAGGCCAGATAACGTGCCAGCCAGCACAGGCGTAAACGCCAGAGTGCATGGCTCAGGCGGTGCAGCAGCAGGGCATGCAGCCCCGGATACGTGGTGATTACTTCGAAAGTATGCCGGGCAGCCGGGTCCCGGTCGAAGACACAGCGAATATCGTCGCGCAGGCGTTGGAACATGGAGGGTCCTGATGGCCGACCCGTGAATTGGCGCCGGCATGGGTCTTTTTGGAGTCATTGTACCCCGATCGTCAGGGCTTGCCAGAGTGTTCCGGTGGGCCTTTTGCCGCCTGGGTGAGGATGCCCCGCAGGATGTTCACCTCGTTGATGGTGGGGTCGGCCTTGGCAAACAGACGGCGCAGGCGACGCATCAGGTGCCGCGGGTTGTCCGGATCCAGAAACTCCAGCAGCAGCAGCGTCTCCTCCAGATGGGCATAAAGCCGCTCCAGCTCTTCATGACTGGCGGGCAACTCCCCGCCGGTGGGTGCCGGTGCCGATGCGGGGGCATGGGCCAGGGCGGCCATGCGCAGCTCGTAACTGAGCACCTGCACGGCGGCCGCCAGATTCAGGGAGCTGTATTCCGGGTTGGCCGGGATATGGATCAGGGCCTGGCAGCGATCCAGCTCTTCATTGGTCAGCCCGGTCCGCTCTCGCCCGAACAGCACGGCCACCGGCCCCGTCGGGACGACTTCGAGCAGCCTGGCCGCCGCCTGTCTGGGGTCCAGTTCGGGCCAGCGCAGGGTGCGCTGGCGGGCACTGGTACCCAGCACCAGACGACAGCCCGCCAGCGCTTCGTCCAGGTCATCCACCACCCGGGCACGGGCCAACAGATCATCGGCCCCGGAGGCCCGGGCCGTGGCCTCGGCGCTGGGATAATCCTGGGGGGTCACCAGCCGAAGGTCCGACAGGCCCATATTCTTCATGGCCCGGGCCACCCCGCCCACATTGCCCGGGTGGGAGGTATTGACGAGCACGATCCGGACCGGATTCAGTAATTCCATGGGTTCAGTTATCATCTATGGCTGTGTATCTTCTTTGATCTCCCCGCGGCCTGCACGGTCGCGGCCCTGTTTCCCAGCTCATCCCGGAAGTCTTCCATGCATCCCTTGCTCAATATCGCCGTCAAGGCGGCCCGCGCCGCGGGACAGGTCATCGTACGTCATGCGGATCGGCTTGATACCCTCACCGTCCAGGACAAGCAGCCCAACGACTTCGTGACCGAAGTGGATCGCATGGCGGAGCGGGAGATTATACGCGTGATCCACCGGGCCTACCCCGGTCACGCCATCCTGGCGGAGGAAAGCGGCACTCAGGGCAGCAACGAGGAGTTCCAGTGGGTGATCGATCCCCTGGACGGCACCACCAACTACCTCCACGGCATCCCCCAGTATGCGGTCTCCATCGCCCTCAAGCAGAGGGGACGCCTGGAACACGGGGTGGTCTACGACCCGGTCAAGGAAGAACTGTTCGCCGCCAGCCGCGGCGCCGGTGCCACCCTCAACAATCGACGCATTCGCGTAACCCAGCCCCGGGACATGACCGGCGTCCTGCTGGGCACCGGCATCCCCTTCCGGGAAGACCAGAACCTGGACTACTACCTGCGCACCCTGAGCGCCCTGCTGCCGGGCACCGCCGGCGTGCGTCGCGCCGGGGCGGCTTCACTGGATCTGGCCTATGTGGCCGCCGGTCGACTGGATGGTTTCTGGGAGATCGGCCTGCATGAGTGGGACATGGCGGCCGGCGTACTGATGGTGCAGGAGGCCGGCGGCCTGGTGAGCGACCTCAAGGGCGATCCCGACCATCTGGTGACCGGCAACGTGGTGGCCGCCGGTCCCAAGGTGTTCAAGGGCATGCTGCAGAGGCTCAATCCGGTGGTGAACCGGGCGTGAAATTGCACGGGTTTATCGGCCGAGAAACCCGTTCCTCGAATACCCCCCGATCTTCCTGATCCTCGGCCAATTCCATACCAGGACTTCCAAATGGCTCGATGCGCCGCGCTTTGCGCGGCGTGCTATCGCTGTCACTCTCGCACCCGGATTTCATCACCCGAAAAACCGATCCAGTGCAGGAAGGATTGATGCTGCGCAGGATAGCGGCGTTCGAACTCGCTGTGGATCCGATTGTTATGTTTCTTTGCCTATGATAGGGTGTGTATATAGCAGATATTAATACACATAGGTGATTTATGAGAACCAACATTGTTATAGATGACAAGCTAATGATGGATGCCCTTAAAGCCTCTGGCCTGAGCACTAAAAGAGAAGTTGTAGAACAAGGGCTTAAGCTTCTGGTGCGACGTAGCCAGCAGCAGGAAATTCGCAAGCTCCGAGGTCGAATCAAGTGGGAAGGCAACCTTGACGAAATGCGAGGCGGTAAATGATATTGGTCGATACCAGTGTCTGGATCGACTACCTTAACGGCACTCAGAGCCGGCACACCGATGCTCTTGACGCTGCTATTGTTGAGGGCGTCGTTGCCATGGGGGATTTGATATTTTTGGAAATTCTTCAGGGAATCCGGGACGACCGGGAATACCGCACGACCAAGCAAAGCCTAATGACGCTGGACCAGCTTGAAATGTTTGGAAAAGACATGCCCGAGAAGTGCGCAGAGAATTACCGGGCACTGCGCAAAAAAGGAATAACTATCCGAAAAACTACGGACGTGATTATTGCGACCTACTGCATTGAGCAGAAGTTGCCCTTGCTTTTCACTGACCACGATTTCATTCCTTTTGTTGATCATCTCGGCCTGGTCTCAGCGCTACCGGAAACGTAACGCCTCAATAACCGGGGCTACAACGGAGCGGAGCGTAGTGTAAGCCGTCCAGCGCCGCAGACGCGAAGTTGACTGACAGATCATGAGTGCTCATTTCTTTCTGCCGAAGTTGTAGTGCTGGAAGTTGGGTACAACAATTTCCTTACCGACCGACAGCTTTTCACCACAATAAGGGCAGAACGCAACCTGGATCTGAACGGTTTCTATTGTCTGCCCTTCACACTCAAGATAATGGTCGTTTTCCAAATCTTCTTCTGTGGCGACCCTGCTCAAGTTTAGATAGATATTGCCGTCATCTTCATCAAACCACACCTCTGCAAGTGAGCAGGAGGAGCATTCATGAATCAAAGCTGGCGCCTCATCGCATCCATCCACGGGGGCGTCCATTCCATCACGAATAGACTCCCGCATACCCGGTACGGAGAGCAGGTAAAGCGTTTCCTGGATTGCAGACCAGTCTTCCTCGGAGACCAGGACAGCCTTGTTCCGCTTACCCATGATGACGATTGGTTGGTGGGATTCGGCGGTCTCGTCAATCAACCGATAAAGGTTGCTGCGCGCCTCAGTTGCTGAGATTGCGGTCATGACGCACCTCTTGCGTGTACAAACTTCCGCCAAGTGTGCGCTTAGGGGATGACACGGCAATGGTTTCGTGGGGATATGCCGGCCTTCCGAGGCATCCCCCACGGCAAACCCCGGCTATCGGCTCACGGCCGGTCGTCCAGTTCCGCCCCTTCCTTCTTCACCGGCAACATGACGCTGCGATCCACGCCCATCACCAGGGCCACGGCCGCCGCCACATAAATGGATGAGTAGGTGCCCACCACGATGCCGATGATCAGGGCCAGGGCAAAGTTCTGGATCACGGCGCCGCCCAGCAGGTACAACGCCAGCAGCACCAGCAGGGTGGTCACGCCGGTGATGATGGTACGGGCCAGGGTCTCGTTCACGGAGAGGTTCATCACCTGCTCCGCCCCCTGCTTGCGCAGCTTGCGGAAGTTCTCGCGGATGCGGTCATAGACCACGATGGTGTCGTTGAGTGAATAACCGATCACCGCCAGCACCGCCGCCAGCACGGAAAGATCGAACTCCAGCCAGAACAGGGAGAAGATCCCCAGGGTGATGATGACGTCGTGGACCAGGGCGGTCACCGCCCCCACCGAAAAACGCCATTCAAAGCGCAGGGCCACGTAGATCAGGATCCCGATGAGGGCGTAGATCATCGCCAGACCGCCCTGCTCCCGCAGCTCCTCGCCCACCTGGGGACCGACGAACTCCACCCGGCGCAGCTCCACGCCGGCCGGACCGCCGCCTCGCAACACGTCCAGGACCTCCTCGGACAGTTCGGCGGTATTTTCACCGTCACGGGGAGCGAGCCGAATCAACACGTCCCGGGAGGTGCCGAAGTACTGCACGGTGGCCCGGCCGAAGCCGCCCGTCTCCAGTTGACTGCGGACTTGCTCCAACTCCACCACCTCTGGATACCCCACCTCGATAAGGGTACCGCCGGTGAAGTCGATGCCGAAGTTCAGGCCGCGAAATCCCAGCAGCAGCAGGGAACCGATGATGAGCACCAGTGAGACCACCAGGGCGATACGGCGCTGGCCCAGAAAATCGATATTGGCCTTGGCAAAGTTGAGCTTCATGGTCGTCCCCGGGTCAGATGGCCAGCGTCTTGAGGCGACGCTGACGTCCATAGGTCAGGTTGATGATGGCGCGCGTCACCACGATGGCCGTGAACATGGACACCAGGATGCCGATGGACAGGGTGATGGCGAAACCCTTGATGGGGCCGGTACCGAACATGAACAGCACCAGGGCCGCAATCAGGGTGGTGATGTTGGCATCGGCAATGGTGGAGAAGGCCCGGTCATAGCCGGCCTTGATTGCCGCCTGAGGCGAATTGCCGTTGCGCAACTCCTCCCGGATGCGCTCAAAGATGAGCACGTTGGCATCCACTGCCATCCCCACCGTGAGCACGATCCCGGCAATCCCCGGCAGGGTGAGCGTGGCCTGGAGCAGGGACAGGATGGCCACGATCAGGATCAGGTTCAGGGTCAGGGCCACGTTGGCCACCAGACCGAACACCCGGTAGTACAGGGCCATGAAGATCAGCACCAGGAAAAAGCCGATGGCCACCGAGTTGAAGCCCCGCTCGATGTTGTCGCGCCCCAGACTCGGGCCGACGGTGCGTTCCTCGACGATGCTCATGGGCGCGGCCAGGGCACCGGCACGCAGTAACAGGGCCAGGTTGCGGGCCTCCCGGGTGCTGTCCAGCCCGGTGATCTGGAAACGGCGACCCAGCTGCTCCTGGATGCGGGCGACGTTGATGACTTCTTCCGTGCGTGTGGTGCGCCGAACCAGCTCACCATCCTCCTCCACCGTCTCGGTGCTGGTCTCAATGAAGACCACACCCATCAAACGGCCCACATTCTCACCGGTAACCCGACTGAAGATGCGGGCGCCCTGGGCATCCAGGTTGATGAACACCGCCGGACTGCCGCTGTCCTGGGCGATGCCGGAAGAGGCGTCATTGATGAAGTCGCCGGTGAGCATCACCTGGCGCTGCAACAACACCGGGGTGCCGTCACGTTCGAAGTAGAGCCGGGAATTGGCCGGAGAACGCCCGGTTTCAGCCGCGGTGAAGGGGTCGCTGCTCTCGTCCACCAGGCGGAATTCCAGGGTGGCGGTGGCGCCCAGGATCTCCTTGGCCCGGGCGGTATCCTGCACGCCGGGTAGCTGGACCACGATGCGGTCCTCACCCTGCTGCTGGATCACCGGTTCGGCCACCCCCAGCTCGTCCACCCGGTTGCGCAGGGTGGTGATATTCTGCTGCAGGGCCAGGCGCCGCTGGGCCGCCAGATAGTCGGAGGTCACGGTGCCGCTGAGGCGGAACACCTCGCCGGACTGGGTGGTACGGAAATCCAGATCCCCCCGGTATTCCCGCCGCAATACCCGCAGGGCCTCGTCACGGCTGTCGGCATCGGCAAAACGCGCGTGCACGCCGTCGGCATCCCGCTCCACGCTCAGATAGCGGATGCGGGCATCCCGCAACTGGGTGCGGAATTCACCGGTGTAACGCTCATAGATGTTGTCGGCCACCGCATCCATGTCCACTTCCATCAGGAAATGGACGCCGCCCCGCAGATCCAGCCCCAGGGACATGGGCCGGGCGTTGATGGCACGCAGCCAGCCGGGGGTGGCAGGGGCCAGGTTCAGCCCCACCACATGGTTCCCCGGCAGGGCCGTACGCAGGATATCCGCGGCCAGCAACTGGTCATCGGCGCTGCTGAAGCGCAGCATGAACTGAGCCCCGTCGAACTCCGTGGACTTGATTTCCACGCCCCGCCCTTCCAGCACGGCCTGGATCTGCAGCCGGGTGTCTGCATCCACCACGTCCGTGGTGGAGTTGGCCACCTGTACCACCGGATCCTCCGGATACAGGTTGGGGAGCGAATAAATCACGCCCACCAGCATGACGACCACGATCAGGACATACTTCCAGTAGGGGTATTGGTTCATGACGGGACCAGATGTGGACTAAAAGTGAAAGGCTGGATCAGATGTCCTTGATCGAACCCTTGGGCATTACGGTGGCCACGGCCTGACGCTGGACGTTGACCACGACACCTTCGGAGACTTCCACCTTGATGAAGTTTTCGGTCACCTGGGTGATCTTGCCCACCAGGCCGCCGTTGGTGACGATCTCGTCACCCTTGTTCAGGCCGTCCACCATGGACTTGTGTTCCTTGGCGCGCTTGCTCTGGGGACGGATGATGAGGAAATACATGATCGCAAAGAAGATCACGATCATGATCAGGAATTCGATGAAACCACCGCCGGCGGGCTGCCCGGTCTGGGCGTAGGCGTCGGAAATGAAGAAGCTCATGGGCGGGACTCCTTGAATTGAATGGATAATTGACACGGTTCAGGATGTTTGAAGGCCGACATTATGTCACAGACTGTGGGGTTTGCGCGCGCCGCTCATGGAAGGCGCAGGCCCAGTCCTCCAGGGTGCCGGCGGCAATGGCCTGACGCATCTCCCGCATCAGTGTCTGGTAGTAGTGCAGGTTATGGAGGGTGGCCAGACGGCTGGCCAGGATCTCGTTGCACTTGTCCAGGTGTTTCAGATAGGCCCGGGAATAGTGACGACAGGTATAGCAGTCACATTCCGGATCGATGGGCAGGGTGTCGTCCCGGAAACGGGCATTGCGAATCCGCATCACGCCCTGATGGGTATAGAGAAAGCCGTTGCGGGCATTGCGGGTGGGGATGACACAGTCGAACATGTCCACACCCCGACGCACCGCCTCGACGATATCCTCCGGCTTGCCCACCCCCATCAGATAGCGGGGCCGATCCACCGGCATCAGCGGGGTGAGCCCGTCCAGTACCCGGTTACGTTCCGCCTCCGGCTCACCCACCGATAGCCCGCCGATGGCATAGCCGTCAAAACCGATCTCCACCAGCCCTTCCAGGGAACGGCGCCGCAGTTGCGCGTACATGCCGCCCTGGACGATGCCGAACAGGGCCGACGGATTGTCGCCGTGGGCGATCCGGGAACGGGCCGCCCAGCGCAGGGACAATTCCATAGAATGGCGGGCCTGGTCCTCGGTGGCAGGATAGGGCGTGCACTCATCGAAGATCATGACGATGTCCGAACCCAGCGCCCGCTGGACTTCCATGGAGCGCTCGGGGGTGAGCAGGATCTTCGAGCCGTCCACCGGCGAGGCAAAACGCACCCCTTCTTCCGTGATCTTGCGCAGCTTGGCCAGGGAAAACACCTGGAACCCGCCGGAATCCGTCAGGATCGGCCGCTCCCAGTGCATGAAGTCGTGCAGGTCCCCGTGGGCCCGGATCACCTCGGTACCGGGCCGGAGCATGAGATGGAAGGTGTTGCCCAGGATGATCTGGGCACCCAGGCCCTCCAGCTCCTCCGGGGTCATGGCCTTAACCGTGCCGTAGGTGCCCACGGGCATGAAGGCCGGTGTATCCACCACGCCACGGTCGAAGATCAGGCGCCCGCGGCGCGCGGCCCCGTCCCGGGCCATCAATTCAAACTGCATGTATCAAAGTTCCGTTGGTTCGAGGGGCCGGCGGGTCATGAACATGGCGTCGCCGTAACTGAAAAACCGGTAACGCTCGCGCACCGCGTGCCGGTAGGCCGCGAGCACCTGATCCCGGCCGGCAAAGGCGCTCACCAGCATCAGCAGGGTGGATTCGGGCAGATGGAAATTGGTCACCAGGGCGTCCACCACCCGAAAATCGTAACCGGGCACGATAAACAAACGGGTATCTCCCTCGAACGGGGCCAGAGCGCCCCCCCTGGCGGCGCTCTCCAGACTGCGCACGCTGGTGGTGCCCACCGCCACCACTCGACCGCCTCGGGCCTTGCAGGCCGCCACCTGGTCACAGGTCCGCGCCGATACCTGCACCCATTCGGCGTGCATGACGTGCTCACGGATATCCTGCACCCGTACCGGCTGGAAAGTACCCGCCCCCACATGCAGGGTCACGGAAGCCGTTTCGACCCCTCGGGCGCGGATCCGTTCCAGCAGGGTTTCATCGAAATGCAGACCGGCCGTGGGTGCGGCCACGGCGCCGGGGCTGCGGGCAAACACGGTCTGGTAGCGCCGGCGATCGTCGCTGGTGTCGGGACGGTCGATATAAGGCGGCAACGGCATGTGACCATGTCGCTCCAGCACCTCCAGCACGGGATCGGTGAAGCGCAGCCGGAACAGGTCACCTTCCCGGCCCAGCACCTGGGCTTCCGCCGCCTCTTCCAGCCACAGCCAGACCCCGGCTCCGGGAGATTTGCTGGCGCGCAGATGGGCCAGCACCTGATGCCGATCCTCCAGGCGCTCTACCAACACCTCCACCCGCCCGCCGGAGTCGCGTTTGCAGCCGTGCAGGCGCGCGGGGATGACGCGGGTGTCATTGAACACCAGCAGGTCGCCCGGCCGCAGCAGGTCCGGCAGATCCCGGACGCAGCGGTCCGCCAGGGTGCCGGAGGGACCATCCAGGCGCAGCAGCCGGGAAGCGCTCCGCTCCGGCAACGGCGCCTGGGCAATCAGCTCGGGAGGAAGATCGAAGGTGAAATCACTGACTTGCATGGCGCGCGATGGTATCAGGAACCGTGGAGAGGGGCCATCGACATGACGGGGACCCGATCGGTCAGCACCAAAATATTATTGGCGCTGACCATGCCTGGTCGTTATAATGCTCAATCCCCACCTTGCCGGGATGGCGGAACTGGTAGACGCGCCGGACTCAAAATCCGGTTCTGGAAACAGAGTGCGAGTTCGATTCTCGCTCCCGGCACCATGAAAAACCCAAAGGTCTGCGTGGCAGCACGGTGTCTGACAACAGGACGCCCATGTCACCTCCGGCCTTTCAAGCGGCCACCGCCACGAGGAGCGCGGATGTCCGCTTCATCACGACATCCATCCCTATCCGCTTTTCGCGTTTCGCAGGTATCCCCTTGAATCAAGTACAGACCAATCCGGCCGATTTCCGTGCCCTGGGCCTCATTGAACCCGTTCTGACCGCCCTGAACGAGGCCGGTTACGAAGTCCCCACCCCCATCCAGGCCCAGAGCATCCCGCCGCTGATCGCCGGGCAGGACCTGTTGGGCCAGGCCCAGACCGGCACCGGCAAGACCGCGGCCTTCGCCCTGCCCCTGCTCTCCCGCCTGGACCTGAGCCGCAAGGACACCCAGATCCTGGTGCTGGCCCCCACCCGCGAGTTGGCCATCCAGGTGGCCGAGGCCTTCCAGACCTACGCCCGACATCTGCCTGACTTTCATGTCATGCCCATCTACGGCGGCCAGGCCTACAGCGTTCAGCTGCGCCAGCTGCGCCGGGGCGCCCAAGTGGTGGTAGGAACGCCGGGCCGGGTCATGGACCACATGCGCCGGGGCACCCTGAACGTGGAAGGACTGACCGCTCTGGTCCTGGACGAGGCCGACGAGATGTTGCGCATGGGCTTCATCGACGACGTAGAGTGGGTGCTGGAACAGACCCCGGAGAGCTGCCAGCTGGCCCTGTTCTCCGCCACCATGCCCGACGTGATCCGCCGCGTGGCGCGCAAGCATCTGAAGTCGCCCCAGGAAGTGCGTATCGCCGCCGCCACCACCACCGCCAACACCATTCGCCAGCGTTACTGGCGGGTCAGCGGTCTGCACAAGCTGGATGCCCTCACCCGCCTGCTGGAGCATGAGGACTTCGAGGCCATGCTGGTATTCGTGCGCACCAAGACCGAGACGGTGGAAATCGCCGAAAAGCTCACCGCCCGCGGCTATGCCGCCGAGGCCCTGAACGGGGACATCCCCCAGAAACTGCGGGAACGCACCGTGGACCGCCTCAAGCGGGCCCAGGTGGACATCGTGGTGGCCACGGACGTGGCTGCCCGGGGGCTTGACGTGGACCGTATCAGCCACGTGGTCAATTACGACATTCCCCATGATACCGAGTCCTACGTTCACCGTATCGGCCGTACCGGCCGTGCCGGTCGCAAGGGTGAAGCCATCCTGTTCGTGGCACCCCGGGAACAGCGCATGCTGCAGGCCATCGAACGGGCCACCCGTCAGCCCATCGAACCCATGCACATGCCCTCTGCCCGGGATGTGAACGAGCGTCGCATCGACCGTTTCAAGCAGACCATCACCGACACCCTGGTGGGTGAGGACCTGTCCTTCTTCCAGAACCTGGTGACCGAATACGTCCAGGAACACGATGCCGACCCCCAGGAAATCGCTGCCGCCCTGGCCCATATGGCCCAGGGTGATTCTCCCTTACTGCTGGATGAGCGATCAGCCCCCGCCGCGCCCCGTGCCATCGAACGCGAACGTGAGCAGGGCGGCCACAGAGATCGGGATGCCGCACCGCGTCGCGCCCCCAGGGGCGCCCGCGGCGGGGAAGACACCGGCATGCAGAGCTATCGGGTCAATGTGGGCCAAGTCCACGGCCTCAAGCCCGGCAACCTGGTAGGCGCCATCGCCAACGAGGCGGGACTGGACAACCAGCACATCGGCCGCATCAACATCGGGCCGGAGTGCTCCACCGTGGATCTGCCGGCCGACCTGCCCCGGGAACTGCTTCAGCACCTGAAACAGGTCTGGGTATGTGGACAGCGCCTGAACCTGGCACCGGCCGATGGCCGTGAAGAACTCGGCGGTTCCGGCGGCGGTTTCCGTGACCGTCGCGGCCCCGGCGGCCCCGGCGGCAAGCCGCCCCGCAGCGCCGGTCCGAGAAAGCCTGCCGGGCGCGCTGGCAAACCCGGCATGGACCGCCCCGGCAAGCCACGGCGCCGCGGCATGTAAACACCGCGTCCGGCCCTCGCCGAACTGACCAAAGCCCGGTTCCGCCTGATCAGCGGACCGGGCTTTTTTATTGTCCGCGCTCATCAATGAGGTTTGCGTTGCCGATAGAAAAAAACTTGTTGCAGTTTTCCACACAAGGTTTATAAGGCGACGTAAATCACAGCAACCGTGGAGACACGACAGCATGGCAAGGGCCCCCGAATCCCTTCTGGCGGATGATGAGGATGACAGCGTTGACTGGAAGGAATCCGACAGTTCCACGCGCCTTTCGGCGCGTCGCTCCCTGGAACTACTCCTGGAGCGCAGGGCCCTGAAGCGTCAGTTGGAGGATGCCTTCGACGAGAACGGCTCGGGTCTGAATGACCTGGACTGGTAGGCAGGATGTGCTGGAGGACGGTGTCTCATTCCTGCCCTGGGAATCCCTCCGGCGCCATCTGCAATACCAGGGAGACCCGGCGGTTCTGTGCCCGGCCCTGGAGGGTGTCGTTGTCCGAAACCGGCTTTGTGTCGGCAAATCCTGATGCCTGAAGGCGCTCAGGCGCCACACCTTCACTGATCAGATGACGTACCACCACCGTGGCCCGGGCCACGGACAGCTCCCAGTTGGAGGGGAAGCGCTCCGTGGCGATGGGCACGTTATCCGTATGTCCTTCCACGGTCACCCGTGCCACTTCAGGGCCGAAGATGGGGGCCAGACGGCTGAGCAGTGCCACGCCCTCCCCCAGCAACTCCGCCCGGCCACTGGCAAACAGGATGCCTTCGCGCATCCTAAGCTCCACCTGACCCGGCGTGGTCAGCACGTCCACATCCTCCAGGCCGCCGCTCTCGGCCAGGGACTCGGTCAGATCCCGGGCCAGCCGCTCGGCCTTGCCGGGGGATGGGGCCGGAGGGATGGCTTCCACAATCGGGGGGACGATGGTTTCCTGGCGGGGATAACCCAGTTCCACCGCCAGGGAGTCCACCAGTTTGAGCTGGCTGTCCGCATCCACGGTGGTATAGGCCAGCAGGATCACGAACAGCACCAGCACCAGGGTCAGCAGATCCACATAGATGAGCAGCCAAGCCTGGTCATCATCCCGATCCACCGCCGGTTCCCCATGGGAGCCCCGCGACCAGGGCGGTGGAAAATGCGGGGCGGCCTCCAGTTCATCCTGCAACAGCTGCTTGCGCAGATCCTGATCCTCGCTACCGCCGCGTTTTCCGGCCGGATCAGCGGGAGCGGGGGGCACCGGCCTTTGGGGAGGCAGGGTCACGGTGTTCCTCCTTCATCCTCAAGTCGTCCTGATGATGCGCCATGAAGGACTTGAGGGTTTCCCGGATATAGGCCGGTGAACGTCCCTTGCGCATCAGCGTGACCCCTTCCAGCACCATGTTCATCAGGATGATGCGCTCTTCCGTGCGTCGCTCCAGCTTGATGGCAATGGGTTTGAAAACCAGATTGGCCAGAATCAGTCCGTAGAAAGTAGTGATGAGGGCAACCCCCAGATTCACCGCAATCACGGCAAAATCGTTGGTATCGGTGGCCAGCAGCATGTTGATCAGGCCGATCAAGGTGCCCAGCATACCGAAGGCGGGGGCATACATGGCCATGGTGCGGAAGATCTGGGCTTCGGCATGTTCCCGCCGGCGCAGCTGGCTCATGCGCCATTGCAACAGATCGTTGATGTCCTCCATGGGCGTGCCGTCAATGACGAGTTGCACCCCCGTGCGCAAAAACGGGTTACGAATCCCGTCGAGCCGGTTATCCACCGCCGCCAGCTTGCCGCTGAACCAGAGCCTGGACACCTCGACGATCTCTTCCATGTCCTCACGGAAGAAATAGCGCTCATTGCGCAGTACCAGCAGAAAGACGCGGAACACCCGCACCACTTCGTGAAGGGGATAGCTCAGCAGGGTGGCGGCAATGGTGCCGCCCACCACGATGCCCAGACCAGGCAGGTTGAGAAATACCCCCAGATCCTGAGAGGTAAACGCAATCACACTGGCCAGCAGCACCACACTGCCGACCATGCCCAGCAAGGTGGAAGGGTTCATGGCGGTCAGTGTAATGCGTGGGGCCGGTGAAAGGCCAGAAGGATCATGGAGCGGCCTCCAGGAGGGCCTTGAGCCCGGCCTCATCCAGGATCGGGACCCCGAGTTTGCGCGCCTTGTCCAGCTTGGACCCGGCGGCCTCCCCCGTAATCACGGCGGTGGTCTTGCGGGAGACACTGCCGGACACCTTGGCCCCCAGCGCCCGCAGACGATCGGCCGCCTCCTCCCGGGTAAAGGCCGTCAAACTGCCGGTCAGTACGTAGGTGTGGCCGACCAGGGGCTGGTCATCGGCATTGCGGGGCGCGTGTTCCTCCCAGTGCACCCCGGCCTCCCGCAATTGCCGGATCACTTCCCGGTTATGGGGCTGTCGGAAGAAGGTGGCCACATGGGCCGCCACCTTGGGTCCCACGTCCGGGACCTCCATCAGCGCCGCCTCGTCCGCCTGCATCAGGGCGTCGAGACCGCCGAAGTGGGCCGCCAGGGCCCGTGCCGTGGCTTCGCCGACCTCGCGGATACCCAGAGCGAAGATGAAGCGATCCAGGCTGGTGTGCCGGCTGCGTTCCAGGGCACGGACGAGATTGGCCGCGGATTTCTCTCCCATGCGCTCCAGGACCGCCAGGGCGGGTGCCTGCAGGCGGTAGAGATCGTCCACGTGCTCCACCAACCCTCGCTCCACCAACTGCTCGATAAGCCTGTCACCCAGCCCTTCGATGTCCATGGCCCGGCGCGAGGCAAAATGCCGGATGGCCTCCCGCCGCTGGGCGGCGCAGTACAGCCCCCCGGAGCAGCGGGATACGGCCTCCCCTTCGGGGCGCTCGATGGCCGAACCGCAGACCGGACACTGGTCGGGCATGAGTATGGGGTAGGCGGCCGCCGGTCGGTCCTGCAACACCACGGCCACCACCTCGGGGATCACGTCACCGGCCCGGCGGACAATGACCCGGTCACCGATGCGCACATCCTTGCGCTGGATTTCATCCATGTTGTGCAGGGTGGCATTACTGACGGTGACGCCTCCCACGAACACCGGTTCCAGGCGGGCCACCGGCGTGATCGCACCGGTACGCCCCACCTGGAATTCCACCTCCCGCAGCCAGGTCATCTGCTCCTGGGCGGGATACTTGTGGGCGATGGCCCAGCGGGGGGCACGGGAGACAAAGCCCAGGGCCCGCTGCAGGTAAAACCGGTTCACTTTGTACACCACGCCGTCGATCTCGTAGGGCAGCGTGTCCCGCAGCTCACCGATGCGACGGTAATAGGCCAGACAGCCCTCCCCGCCCGTGACCACGTCCCGTTCGGGACAGACCCGCAGACCCCAGTCTGCCAGACGATCCAGGGTATCCCCGTGATTGTCGGGCATCTCCCCGTCGTCCACATGACCGACACCATAGGCAAAGAAGCTCAGGGGACGCCGAGCAGTGATCTCCGGGTCCAGCTGGCGCAGACTGCCGGCGGCGGCATTACGGGGGTTGACGAAGACCTTTTCCCCCCGTTCCCGAGCATGGGCATTGAGGGCCTCGAAGCGGGCCTTCTCCATGTAGACCTCCCCGCGGACTTCCAGGCGCCGGGGATGATTACTGCCCTGCAGACGCAGGGGAATGGCGCGGAGGGTCCGGATGTTGGCGGTGACATCCTCGCCGGTGGTGCCGTCCCCTCGGGTCGCGCCGCGCACCAGCAGACCATCTTGATAAAGCAGGCTGACCGCCAGACCGTCCAGCTTGGGTTCAACGGCGTATTCCACCAGGCTGTCGTCTTCCAGTTCCAAGCGTTCCCGCACCCGGCGGTCGAACGCCAGCACATCAACCGCCTCGAAGGCATTGTCCAGGGACAGCATGGGGAGTAGATGGATCGCTTCGGGAAAGGCCTCCAGGCGGGTTCCACCCACCCGCTGGGTGGGTGAATCCGGAGTGACGAGCGCCGGATACTCCGCCTCCAGGGCGGACAGTTCCTGCATCAGTGCATCATAGGCCGCATCCGGTATTTCCGGATCATCAAGGACGTGATAGCGGTGATCGTGGCGAGCGATCAGGGCGCGCAGACTCTGCGCCCTGTCGCGGACGGTGTCGGGAATGGACGCGGACATGAGCAAGGATGGTCCCGTTATCTTCCCGTCGATCCCAGACCGGTGCGTAGCTGCCAGCGACGGATATCCTCGCGGATATGCTCACTGCCCTGGCGGGTCAGGGCACTGCGGGAGGCATCCAGCACCTGCCCCTTGAGGCGCTCCGCCAGTCCCTCGGCGCAGTGGTACATGGCATCGAAGCTCTCCATGGCGTCGCAAGGGCCGGGCAACTGCAGGAACAGGGTGACGCCCAGCGTGGTGAATTCATCCATGAACTCCGGGTCGAAAGTACCCGGGTTGAGCATGTTGGCCAGACTGAAGACCGGTATCTGGCGCCGGCCATCCGTCACCAGGTAGTGATAGATGTTCATCTCGCCGAACTCCATCCCCTCTGCGGTCAGGGCGGCCGCCAGGTCCACCCCTAGGAAACGATCCTCAACGCCCGCCACCACATGCAGGACCACCAGCTTTTCCCTTGGCTCCGCCGATGTCCCGGGGCGCTCGGCCGGTTCCGGCGCAGCGGGAACCGCAGGCTCCATGGCCTCCATGGGTTCCACAGGTTCGATCGCAGACCTTGCCGAGACCGCCGGCCCTGCCTTTGAGGTCTCCCGGGTCGGCCGGTTCGGGCCCGAAGCCCCGCCCAATCCGGGGATCTTCGGCAACCGCCCCAGCAGGCCGGTGCCGGGCTTCCCGGCAGCCCGCGTTGTTTTCGCCGGTCGGGATTGTGCGGAGGGCGCGGCCTTCCTCACGGTCATGGCCACGGGGCGGTCACGGACCTCGTCCGCCACCAGATCACTCAGACCGTCCAGATCATCCCCCATTCGCGGCGGGTCCTCGAGGCCGTCATCAGCCCGGATGTGCACATGCTCCAGCTCATCCGGCTCCAGGTTTTCCCTGGGCAGATCACGGCGACGCCTGGGCGCCCGCATGCGGCCGGCCAAGTAGATGCCGACAAGAATCATGATTCCCAGTATCAAAAGAATCCAGCGCAACGTATCCATCTCCCGGGTCCTTCTTGGTTGTGTCTCAGGTAGTGGCCATCTGGGCGGCTTCTTCCACGTCCACGGTCACCAGACGGGAGACCCCCGGTTCCCGCATGGTCACGCCCACCAGTTGATCGGCCAGTTCCATGGTTGTCTTGTTGTGGGTGATGAAGATGAACTGTACCCGTTCCGACATCTCCCGCACCAATGCGCAGAAACGCCCCACGTTGGCCTCGTCCAGGGGGGCGTCCACCTCGTCCAGCATACAGAACGGCGCCGGGTTCAGCTCGAAGATGGCGAACACCAGGGCCACGGCCGTGAGCGCCTTCTCGCCACCAGACATGAGGTGAATGGTGGACAGACGCTTGCCCGGTGGCCGGGCCATCACCGCAATGCCGGTAGAGAGCAGGTCATCGCCGGTCATCTCCAGGTGGGCCTGCCCGCCGCCGAACAAACGGGGAAACATCTCCTGCAGGCGCCCGTTCACCCGCTCAAAGGTATCGCGAAAACGGCTCCGGGTCTCCCGATCGATACGCTGGATGGCGCTTTCCAGGGTCTCCAGGGCCTGCGTCAAATCATTATACTGGGCGTCCAGATAGGTCTGTCGCTCGCTCTGGGCCTTGTATTCATCAATGGCCGCCAGGTTGATGGGGCCCAGGCGCGCAATGCGTTGCCCCAGGGCATCCGCCTGCGCCTGCCGGTCTGCCACCGTGGCCGCCGGGTCCATCGCCGCCAACAATGAGGCGAGGGTAAAACCGGCCTCCTCCAACTGTTCCAGTACCGTCTGCCTGCGAACCTTAATCTCCTGCCAAGCCATGCGCAATTGATCCAGACGGTCGCGCAGGGTGTCCGCTTCCCGCTCGGCCCCCAGGCGATGCTGATCCTTGTCGCGCATCTCCGCCTCCAGGGCCTGGACCCGGGCGCGGGCCGCGGCCAGGGCCTGCTCCACGTCCATGCGATCATCCACCAGGGTAACCAGGGTGTCTTCCAGCTCGCCGATGGGTGCCTCAGCATCATCCAGGGCAATCTGCAGGTATTCCAGACGGGCCTGTAACTGAGCGGACTGCCCCTGCAGGCGATCCAGGGCCTGCCGAGCGGCGTCCCGTGCGGCCCGCAGGGTCTGCAGCTTCAGGGCCATCTGGTGCACTGCCTCGCGGCGGGACCGGGCCTCGCCCCGGATCATGTCCAGGTCACGGCGCAGGCCATCCCTGCCCCGCTCCAGGGAGTCCCGTTCCCGGGCCAGGGCCTCCATTCGCGTGACGGCCTCGTTGCGGCGGTGGGTGGCCTGCTGCAGGGCCTCATGCTCCTGCAGGCGCTGAGCCTGCACCTCGGTGATCTCGCCCTCCACCCGCTGCATGCGGGTCTCCACCTGCTCCAGGCGGGTGCGGCGGTTGCTGAGCTGTGCATCCAGTTCACTGGCAGCCCGGTGAGCCTGGTTCAATTCCACCTGGACCTGGTCCCGTCCGGCCTCCAGCTCGCGCAGGCCTTCACGGCCGTCCTCCAGGCCCTGCTGTCGGATCTCCAGTTCCTCCTGCAGGTCGTGCATCTCATCACGGAGCTGACGCAACTCCCGGTCTCGACCGATGAGGCCCGCATGTTCATCCCGATCCCGGGCCACCCGCAGCCAGCAACGGCCCAGCCAGATCCCATCCGGGGTGATCACGGATTCATGGGGTGCCAGGCGGGCACGCAGGACCAGGGCCGTTTCCAGATCAGGGGCGGCATGGACCGGGGTCAGCAGATCATTCAACGGTATCGGGCCACGCACCTTGGTCGATAGGCGCTCGGAGTCCGGCATGGCGTCCGTCAGATCACCACCGACGGTTTCCCAAGCCAACAGGTCCCCCTCTTCCAGGCTGTCGCAGACCTGGGCCAGCGGGTCCAGATCCGGTACACAGATGGCCTCCAGGTACTGCCCCAGCACCGTCTCCACCGCCTTTTCCCAACCCGCGGCCACATCCAGCCCCTCCCCCAGACGAGGGGCATCCGCCAGTCCTTGGGCCTTGAGCCAGCCCGTCACCGATGCGGTCTGCTTGCCCAGAGCCGCCTGCTGCAGGGCTTCCAGGGAAGCGAGACGGCCATTGAGGGACTGGATGCGGCGGCGCAGCTCGTCCACCTGGGCGTTATGGAGGCGGGCCTGTTCAC
Source organism: Ectothiorhodospira lacustris (assembly GCF_022227785.1). Lineage (NCBI taxonomy): Bacteria > Pseudomonadati > Pseudomonadota > Gammaproteobacteria > Chromatiales > Ectothiorhodospiraceae > Ectothiorhodospira > Ectothiorhodospira lacustris. The sequence continues at coordinate 36,253 of NZ_JAJNQM010000009.1, forward strand.
GATTGTCATGGATCCGGTCACGAACTGCCTGCAGTGCCTCGTCCAGGGTTTCCACCCCGGCATGGGCCAGGACAGACTGTTCCGCCAGAACCTGGATCTCGGCGCGCAAGGCGTCCGTGGACAGGTCCTCCTGTTCCTGAGTCAGGCGCCCCAGACGGTCATCCAGGGCGCGGATCTGGCGTTCCAGCTGTTCCATCCGGGTGCGTTCCACCTGAGCCACCTGGCTGGGCTCGGCCGCCCGTCGGTTAAAGTCCTCCCAGTGACCCTGCCAGGACATCATCGCCTGCTCTGCCTGCATCAGCCGGTCACTGATCTCCTCCAATGCCTCGCTGCCCACCGCATGCTCCGGTTCCAGGGCTTCCAGATCGGTCAGCGCCGCCACCAGTCGTGCTTCGTCATCCTGGATATGGCCCCGGGCCTGGGCCAGGCTGTCGCGTACCTGGGCCAGTTCCCTGGACTGGCGTTCCCGCAGTTCCCGATGATGCTGGATGGACTGCTCGGTGCGGGAGATCTCGCTGCCCAGACGGTAGTAACGTCCCTGCACTTCGTTGAAGGTCTCGTTGGCGTCCACCAGGGCCGCCCGGTCCTGCTCCAACCCCGCCTCCTGCTGTCGCTGGCGTGCCACCGTGGCCTCCAGACGGGTTTCCTGCACCCGTAACTCCTGCCCCCGGCGTTCGGCCTCGGCCTCCAGGTCACGCAGACGCAGGGCCATCAGCTCGGCCTTCAGGCGACGCTCATCCTCCCGCCAGGCCTTATAGCGCTCGGCCACGTCCGCCTGACGCTGCAGATGCCGCAACTGCTTGTCCACCTCGTCGCGCAGGTCCTGCAGGCGTTCGAGATTCTCGCGGGTATGGCGGATGCGGGTCTCGGTTTCCCGGCGCCGTTCCTTGTACCTGGAGATGCCCGCGGCTTCTTCCAGATAAACCCGCAGCTCTTCCGGCCTGGCCTCAATGATGCGGGAGATCATCCCCTGCTCGATGATGGCGTAGCTGCGGGGACCCAGGCCGGTACCCAGGAAGATGTCGGTGATGTCCCGGCGCCGACAACGGGTGCCGTTGAGAAAATACTGGGACTGTCCATCCCTGGAAACGCGGCGCCTGATGGAGATTTCGGCGTACTGGGCGTACTGGGCATACTGACCACCCAACACCCCTTGGCTGTTGTCGAACACCAGCTCAATGGCGGCCTGTCCCACGGGCTTGCGGGTGGAGGAACCATTGAAGATGACGTCCTCCATGGAGTCGCCGCGCAGATAGCGGGCGGAGGACTCTCCCATCACCCATCGCACGGCATCGATGGTATTGGACTTGCCGCAACCGTTGGGACCCACGATGCCCACCCGATTGCTGGGCAGCAGGATGGTGGTGGGATCGACGAAGGATTTGAAGCCGGCCAGTTTGATCTTGCTCAGTCGCATCGAGAGGCGATTATTCCCAGTAGGGTAGACGGGTTCCGGCACATGGGTGCAAGGGCGTAGAATATCAGGCTGTACCAACCACTGATGACCGGATATCGAACAGCATGTCAAGCCAGCCCAGCAAGAACCTGGAAACCTTTGAAAACCCTCAGAAGGATCGGGATTATACCATTCGCATCCGGGTGCCGGAGTTTACCTGCCTCTGCCCCAAGACCGGCCAGCCGGACTTTGCCGAACTGCGACTGGAGTACGTACCCAATGAGCGCTGCGTGGAACTCAAGTCCCTGAAGATGTACGTGTGGTCATTCCGGGATGAGGGCGCCTTTCATGAGGCGGTGACCAACCGCATCCTCGGCGACCTGGTGGCGGCCACGGCGCCCCGTTTCATGCGTCTGACGGCGGAGTTCAATGTGCGCGGCGGTGTGTACACCAACGTGACGGCCGAGCACCGTGACCCTGCCTGGCAACCGCCGGTGGACGTGAAGCTGCCCTGAGCCGGTCTAAAAAAGCCATTTCCGTCTGTCAAGCCATCCCGGTTTGTTGGTCATTCCGGTTTGTTGGTCATTCCCGCGCACGCGGGAATCCAGATCCATCAGCTCAGCTACACCGTGAATACCGCCGTCATTCCCGCGAAAGCGGGAATCCAGAGGCCGACCGAAAACCCATGGACTCCCGCTTTCGCGGGAGTGACGACAGGGGGGAGTGACGACAGGAGAGGTGAGTGACGGCAGGGGAGCGGGAGTGACGACAGGGGACTTTTTCCGAATTTTCCTGTCGTCGGAATGTCCCTAGCGGAAGCGATTCTTGGCGTCCTTGAAGGCCTTCGACATGCGCTCCCAGGCCGACTCCATGCCTTCGCGCATGTGCTCCCAGGCATCCTCGCTGGATTCCTGCAGCTCGTGCATCCTTTCCCGGGCCTTGTCCCGCTGCTCCCGCATGGCCGAGAGCTGTTCCTCGTACTTGATCTTCATGTCCGCCTGGGCGGCCTTGGCCTTGGCCTCCAGCTTGTGGATCTCGGCATTCCACTCATCCAGTCTCGCCTTGAGCTTTTCGATATACGCTTCGCGTTGACTCATGGTGACCTCCTTGATTCGTTGATCGACGGCACAAGCATGGCTTCACCGTCCCACGAGTCTAGACCATCGACAGGGCGGCCGATCCGGGCCTATTTCACAGACTGCTGCAACTGGCTCTGCCAGAGTCCGGCATAGCGCCCCTGCCGGGCCAGGAGGGCATCATGGGTGCCCTGCTCCACCACCTGCCCTTGATCCAGCACAATGATGTGATCCGCATCCTGGATGGTGGAGAGCCGATGGGCAATGGCCAAGGTGGTGCGCGCCCGGGCAATCTCCTTCAAGGCGCCCATGATGGCCTGCTCCGAATGGGAATCCAGGGATGAGGTGGCCTCGTCCAGGATCAGGATGGGCGGGTCCTTGAGGATCACCCGAGCAATGGCAATGCGCTGTTTCTCGCCGCCGGAGAGCTTGAGTCCCCGCTCACCCACCACGGTGTCATAGCCTTGGGGCAGACGGGCAATGAAGTCCTCCAGATGGGCCAGACGTGCGGCGCGCCGCACGGCGGCTTCCGTGGCGCCGGGGCACCCGTAGGCGATGTTGTAGCGGATGCTGTCGTTGAACAACACCGTATCCTGGGGCACCACGCCGATGGCCGCCCGCAGGCTGTCCTGGGTCACGTCGCGGATATCCTGCCCATGGATGCAGATGCGGCCCTGATCCACGTCGTAGAACCGGAACAGCAGACGGGCCAGGGTGGACTTACCGGCGCCGCTGGCACCGACGATGGCCACCTTGTGGCCCGCAGGGATCTGGAAGCTGACCCGGTCCAGGATCCGGCGATCCGGACCGTAACCGAAACAGACATCCGCAAACCGGATCTCTCCGCCATCGGCCACCAGCGTGCCCGCCCCGGGGCGATCCACCACCTTGGGCGGCTTGTCCATGAGACCGAACAGACGCTCGATGTTGATCAGGGATTCGCGGATCTCACGGTACACAAAGCCCAGAAAATTCAGCGGGATGAACAGCTGGATCATATAGGCGTTGACCATCACCAGATCCCCCACCGTCATCTCACCGGCGGCCACCCGGGAGGCTGCCATGACCATCATCACCGTGATCCCGCCGGCGATGATCAAGGCCTGTCCGGAGTTGAGCGCCGCCAGGGACAGGCGGTTCTTCATGCGGGCCGACTCCCAGGCCTCCAGGTCCGCATCGTAGCGCCGGGCCTCGAAGGTCTCGTTACCGAAGTATTTCACCGTTTCATAGTTGAGCAGGCTGTCCACGGCCCGAGTGTTGGAGCGGTTGTCCATCTGGTTGGCCTCGCGCACGAAACGGTTGCGCCACTCGGTCACGAAGATGGAAAAGATCACGTAGATGACCACCGCTGCCACCATGGCCACGGCAAAGCCCGGGCTCAGGACCAGCATCAGGATCACCGCCACCATGGCGATTTCCAGCAGGGTGGGAATGATGTTGAAGACGGTGAAGCGCAGCAAAAAGCTGATCCCGGCAGTGCCGCGCTCGATGTCACGGGTCAGCCCGCCGGTCCGCCGGGACAGGTGAAACCCCAGATCCATCCGATGCAGGTGCTGGAACACCCGCAGCGAAAGCCGGCGCATGGCCCGCTCCGCCACCCGGGCAAAGACGGCATCCCGCAACTCGCCGAAAAACACGGAACCAAAGCGCAACAATCCATAGGCCAGCAACAGGCCCAGGGGGATGGTCACCAAGGCGGTCTCCACCGAGGGATCGAAGTGATCCACGATGTACTTAAGGACCACGGGCACCACCACATTGGCCAGCTTGGCCAGGGTGAGCAGAATCACGGCCAGGGCCACCCGGCCACGAAATTCCATCAGGTAGGGCAGCAGACTGAGCAGGATGCGCCAGTTGATGGGCTGATCGGAATAGGCGTAGTCTGAGCGGTGTCTCACATCATTTCCGGCATCGGGCGGAAACCTCCGTTATACCCAATGAGATCGATCAAGGAAATATTCCAAAATACCCGATTTGCTGTTGTTTTGCGTACTGCAACTGAATAATCTTTTGTGGATCAGCTCTCTCCTCCCCACAGGAATACCCGCAACATGACTTTCAGCCTCCAGCAACATGGCATCAGCGTGGCAAAGGTGCTGCGCAACCCCTCCCCGGCAGTCCTTTACGAAGAGGCCCTGGCCCACGAGCACGGCTCCGCCATCTCCTCCACCGGCGCGCTCATTGCCAAGTCCGGCGCAAAGACCGGCCGTAGTCCCAAAGACAAGCGTGTGGTCCAGCATGACCACATCAACGACGACGTCTGGTGGGGCTCCGTCAACGTCGGCCTGGAACCCGGCAGTTTCGACAGCCTGCGCACCCAGGCGGTGGATCACCTCAATACCTGTGCCCGCCTCTACGTCATCGACGGATTCGCCGGTTGGGACCCCCGCTATCGCATCCGCATCCGGGTGATCTGCGAGCGGGCCTACCATGCCCTGTTCATGCAGAACATGCTGATCCGCCCCACCGCGGAAGAACTGGAGAGCTACGGTGAACCGGACTACGTGATCTACAACGCCGGCCGTACCGCCGCCGACACCGGCATCCCCGGCGTGAAAAACAGCACCAGCGTGAGCCTGTGCTTTGAGCGCCGCGAGTTCGTGATCCTGGGCACCGAATACGCCGGCGAGATGAAGAAGGGCGTGTTCACCATCATGAACTACATCATGCCCAAACAGAACGTGCTCTCCATGCACTGCTCCGCCAATGAGGGCCAGGACGGCGAGGTCTCCATCTTCTTCGGTCTGTCCGGCACCGGCAAGACCACCCTCTCGGCCGACCCGGATCGGGCCCTGATCGGTGACGATGAACACTGCTGGAGCGATGAAGGGGTCTTCAACATCGAAGGGGGCTGCTACGCCAAGGCCATCAACCTGGACCCGAAGGCGGAACCGGAGATCTTCAATGCCATCCGTTTCGGTGCCGTGCTGGAAAACGTGGCCTACGACCGGGATACCCGCGCGGTGAACTATGAGGATGGTTCCATCACCGAGAACACCCGTTGTTCCTACCCGGTGGAATTCATCCCCAACGCCAAGATCCCCTGCACCGGCGGGCACCCGAGCAACGTGATCTTTCTCACCTGCGACGCCTTCAGCGTGTTGCCGCCGGTCAGCCGACTGACCCCGGCCCAGGCCATGTATCACTTCATCAGCGGCTACACCGCCAAGGTGGCGGGCACCGAAATGGGCGTGACCGAGCCGGAAGCCACCTTCTCGGCCTGTTTCGGTGCCCCCTTCCTGGTCTGGCACCCCACCCGCTACGCGGAGCTTCTGGCGGAACGCATCCGCAAGCATGACGCACGCGTGTGGATGGTGAACACCGGCTGGAGCGGCGGCCCCTACGGCGTGGGCAAGCGCATGAGCATCGCCCACACCCGGGCCATCATTGATGCCATCCATGACGGCTCGCTGGACAAGGTGGAAACGGTGCAGGATCCCATCTTCGGGGTGCACATTCCGGTCTCCTGTCCCAACGTGCCGGACGAGCTCTTGGTGCCTTCCAATACCTGGCAGGACCAGCAGGCCTATCAGGAAACGGCCCGCAAACTGGCCCGCCTGTTCCACGAGAACTTCAAGACCTATGCGGACCAAGCCGGCCCGGAACTGCTGGCGGCGGCACCGCGGGTGGAGTGAGTTTTTCTTCCCCTCCACCCCAGCCCCTCTCCCCCAAGGGGAGAGGGGCTATTTTCAGCCTTCATCCCGCTGAGATCCCAGCCCCCATCTCACTGAGGGAGAACAGTGCTTTTCTCCCATTGAGGGAAGACGGTGGTTTTACTCCCTGCCCCCCCGGGAGAGAAGGGCCGGGGATGAGGGGGAGAGACTACGACCGCAGGAAAGCCCGCAACCGCTCCACCGCCTGCTCCAGGACCGGCAGATCCCGGGTATAGGCAAACCGCACATGGGAGCGGGCCAGGTGGGTACCGAAATCCAGTCCCGGCGTAATGGCCACCCCCGTCTCTTCCAGGCAACGCTCCGCCAGGACAAAACTGTCTTCACCGAAGGCCGTACTGTCTCCATAAATATAGAAGGCCCCCCGAGGGGTCACCGGCACCTTCAGGCCCAGCTCCCGCAGGGCCGGCAGCAGGAAATCCCGCCGTGCCCGAAAGGCCTCCCTTCTGGCCCCCAGAATTTCCATACAGGCCGGGGTGAAGGCGGCCAGGGCCGCATGCTGGGCCGGCGTGGAAGCCGCCAGGAACAGGTTCTGAGCCAGCTTGTCCAGCTCCCGCACGCAGTCGCGGGGTGCCACCACCCAGCCCAGGCGCCAGCCGGTCATGCCGAAGAATTTGGAGAAGCTGTTGATGACGAACAGGTCCTCGGACAAGGCCGCCGCCGTGCCCGTCTCCCCCTCGTAGACCAGACCCTGGTAGATCTCATCCACGATCAGGGTGCCCCCCCGGCCACGGGTGAAATCCAAGAGCTCGGACAGCAGGGCGCTGTCCGCCAGGGTGCCGGTGGGATTGGACGGGGTGGCCACCATGGCCGCCACGGTTCGCTCCGACCAGTGCCGGGCCAGGTGGGCCGCCGTGAGCTGGTAATCCGTCTCCGGCCCCACCGGCACCGATACCGCCTCGCCTTCGAAGGTGCGGACAAAATGACGATTGCAGGGGTAACCCGGATCGGTCATCACCACCTGGTCATCGGGATTGAGCAGGATCCCCATCACCAGCAGCAGGGCACCCGACGCCCCCGGGGTGATCACGATACGCTCGGGGGCCACGTTCGCGCCCAGGACATCCTGGTAGTAACGGGCAATGGCCTCCCGCAGGGCAGGCAGACCGGTGGCCGGGGTGTAATGGGTGTAACCCGCCTGGAGGGCGCGGATACCGGCCTCCACGATGGGGGCCGGGGTCTGAAAATCCGGTTCGCCGATCTCCAGATGGACGATATCCCGCCCCTGGGCTTCCAGACGCCGGGCGCGGGCCAGCAGGTCCATGACATGAAAGGGCTGGATGTGGGCCATCCGCCGGGCAATGGGTCGTGCGGGCGACATGGCGACCTCAGGACACCTCGGGCCGCATGTGGGGGAACAGCAACACATCACGGATGGAGGGCGAATCGGTGAACAGCATCACCAACCGATCGATGCCGATCCCCTCCCCCGCCGTCGGCGGCAGGCCGTGTTCCAGGGCGCGCAGGTAATCGGCGTCAAAGTGCATGGCCTCGTCGTCACCGGCCTCCTTATCCGCCACCTGACGGCGGAAGCGCTCCGCCTGATCCTCGTAGTCGTTGAGCTCGGAGAAGCCGTTGGCAATCTCCCGGCCGCCGACGAAGAATTCGAAGCGGTCGGTGACGAAGGGATCGTCGTCGTTGCGCCGTGCCAGGGGTGACACCTCGGTGGGATAGGCGGTGATGAAGGTGGGGTCCTTGAGCCGGGATTCCACCGTCTTCTCGAAGATCTCGATCCACACCTTGCCCAGACCGTAGCCGTCCTTGAGGGGGATACCCAACTGCCGGGCCACCTCCCGGGCACGGGTCTCGTCTTCCAGGTCCGTGGCCGAGAGCGCCGGATTGAAATGCAGGATGGCGTTCTTGACGGTCATGCGGGCAAAGGGCCGGCCGAAGTCGTAGGCGTCGCCCTGGTAGCTCACCACCGTAGTGCCCAGCACATCCCGGGCCAGGCTGCGCAGCAGGTCTTCCGTCAGGTCCATGAGCTCATGGTAGGTGACGTAGGCCTCGTAGAACTCCAGCATGGTGAATTCGGGGTTGTGCCGGGTGGACAGACCCTCGTTGCGGAAGTTGCGGTTGATCTCGTAGACCTTTTCGAAACCGCCCACCACCAGGCGCTTGAGATACAGCTCCGGGGCAATGCGCAGAAACAGCTGCATGTCCAGGGCATTGTGGTGGGTGGCAAAGGGCCGGGCGGTGGCGCCGCCGGGGATGGCCTGCATCATGGGGGTTTCCACTTCCAGGAAACCCCGCCGGTTCAAATAATCACGGATCGCCTGGATGATACGGGTGCGGACCCGGAAAGTCTCCCGTACCGGTTCGTTCATGATCAGGTCCACGTAACGCTGACGGTAGCGGGTTTCCATGTCCGACAGGCCGTGGAACTTCTCCGGCAGGGGCCGCAGGGACTTGGTCAGCAGACGCAGGCTGTCCACCTGCACCGACAGCTCGCCGGTCTTGGTCTTGAAGAGGGTTCCTTCCGCACCCAGGATGTCGCCCAGGTCCCAGGACTTGAAGCCCTGATACACCCCCTCGGGCAGGGCGTCCCGCTGCACGAAGAGCTGGATCCGCCCGGACATGTCCTGCACCTGGGCAAAGCTGGCCTTGCCCATGACGCGTTTGGCCATCATGCGGCCGGCCACGGACACCCGCACCGGGGTTGCCTCGAAGAAGGCATCGTCCCGCGCGTCGTATTCGGCGTGGAGCTCACCGGCCATGACGTTGCGACGGAAGTCGTTGGGGAAGGCGATGCCGCCTTCACGCAACCTGCCCAGTTTTTCCCGGCGCTGGGCGATCAGCTTGTTTTCGTCCTGGGTCTGGTCGTTCATTGGCTTGATCGGGGTCCTGACATGAATGCAGTGCGTGAAATGGCGGCTCAAAGCCCGCTCTTGAGGCTGGCTTCGATGAAGGGGTCCAGATCCCCGTCCAGCACGGCCTGGGTATTACCCACTTCCACGCCGGTACGCAGGTCCTTGATACGGGACTGGTCCAGCACATAGGAACGGATCTGGCTGCCCCAGCCGATGTCGGCCTTGTTGTCTTCCAGGGCCTGTTTCTCGGCGTTGCGTTTCTGCAGCTCCAGCTCATAGAGCTTGGCCTTGAGCTGCTTCATGGCCGTGTCCTTGTTCTTGTGCTGGGAACGGTCATTCTGGCAGGCCGCCACCACACCGGTGGGCACATGGGTGACACGCACGGCGGATTCGGTCCGGTTCACGTGCTGACCACCGGCGCCGCTGGCCCGGTAGACGTCGATGCGCAGATCCGCCGGGTTGATGTCGATATCGATGTCGTCATCCACTTCCGGGGAGACGAACACCGAGGTGAAGGAGGTATGACGGCGGTTACCGGAGTCAAAGGGGGACTTTCGCACCAGACGATGGACGCCGGTCTCGGTGCGCAGCCAGCCGAAGGCGTAGGGTCCGTCGAAGCGCACCGTGGCACTCTTGATGCCCGCCACATCCCCTTCGGAGACTTCCATCAGTTCGGTCTTGAAACCGCGACGTTCACCCCAGCGCAGATACATGCGCAGCAGCATCTCCGCCCAATCCTGGGCCTCGGTCCCGCCGGAACCGGCCTGGATATCGAGGAAGGCGGGGCAGCCGTCCATCTCGCCGGCGAACATGCGCTGGAATTCCAGCTCGCCCACCTGCTGTTCGAACCGCTCCAGATCGGCCTCAACGGCCTGTGCGGTGTCCTCGTCGTTTTCTTCCTGGGCCAGTTCCAGCAGCTCGCGGGTCTCGCTCAGGCTGTCGGTGAGGGTGGCCAGGTTGCCGACCACATGGTCCAGCTGGGCGCGCTCACGCCCCAGGGACTGGGCCTTTTCGGGGTCATTCCAGATATTGGGGTCTTCCAGTTCCCGACTGACTTCTTCCAGGCGCTCGCGCTTGGCATCGAAGTCAAAGATACCCCCTCAGGGCTTCCACACGCCCTTGCAGATCCTTGATTTGGGTAAACAGCGGGTTGAGTTCCAGCATCGCTCGGCCTTTCAACGCGGATGTGAATGGGGAAAAGCCCGGCATTGTAACAGCTTAGGACAGGCCGGTGGCGAAACCACCGGCCTTTGGGATCAGCGCAGATAGTCGAACAGGGACAGACGTTGCACCTGCACGTAAGACTGCTGCGCGGCCTGCAGACCCACCTGCTGCAGGCTGAAGCGGCTGATGGCCTCGGCGTAGTCCAGGTCGCGGATTTCGGACAGGGTACTCTCCAGTTGCAGCACCTGCTCCCCATGGAGCTGGGCCTGAGACTCCACCGCATTGAGTCGCGTACCCACGGTGGCACGGACGCTTAGCAGGTGTTCCATCATATTGTCGATTTCGGTCAATGACTGGTTGATGGCATTGTTGACCGGTGCCGTGCCTCCCCCACTTCTCCCTTTCTCCAATGCCTTCACCAGCTTATTCAGTCCGTCGAAGATGGAATGGGGCTCCGAAGGACGGATCACGAACGCATCGCCATCATTGGGAGAGCCGCTCACTTGTACCTGGATGCCCTGGAATGAAATGGCGGCTCCTTGCTTGTAGGCGATCGGGTCTTGGCTAGGATTGCCGTCTTCGTCAACCGGAAACACCGGGCTGCCGTCGTCAACCGCGACAACCCGGTATCCCAGGTTGTCGCCCTCACCTTCAAAGACCAGGCGATAGGAGGTATTCCCATCCCACTCCCCAGCATCGGTGACAATACCACTGGTGATGATGCCGGAACCGGTATTGTCCGCATCCGGATCCGGCGACACGGTGAAGACACCGTTGCCGTCCTTGAGAAGCTCATTGCCCCCACCCCCGAACACGGTGCTGCCGGCATCCCCCAGACGGATCGTGCGCACCGAGCTGATACTGACTTCCCTCTGTTCACCATCGCCCTGGTAGACGATGTTGCCTGCGCCATCCATGCTGAAGGGCTGCACATGGGCCTGGTTACCGGCAAAGATATACTCGCCGTTGGCATCCTTGGTATTACCCAGTTCTACCATTTCCTGCATGACCTGACGCATTTCCAGGGCAATATAGCCTCGGGTTTCAGGGGTCTGGGTGGCATTGTTGGCCTGCACCGCCAGGGTCCGCACCCGATGCAGCCCGTTGTTCATGGCGGCCATGGTCACTTCCGTCAACCGCAGGCGCTGCTCGGCCAGGGTACCGTTGCGCTGGAACTGTTTCGATTGCTGGATGCGACTTTCAAATTGCAAAGTCTGCACGCTACCGCTGGGATCATCGGAAGGAGACAGGATGCGGCGCCCCGTACCCAGCTGATTCTGGGTCCGGGACATCTCCGCCTGCCTGCGTTGCATGGTATCGATGCCGTTTTGAAACATCTGGGTGGTGGAGATTCGCATGATTAACGCCTCACGATGCCGATCAGGGTGTCGAACAGGGCATTGGAAGCCGCGATGACCTGTGCCGAGGCCTGATAGGCCTGCTGATAGCGGATCAGGTTGGCGGCTTCCTCGTCCAGATTGACGCCTGATATGCTTTCACGATGATTTTTTGCATCCGCCAGCAGACGCTGCTGGGCTTCCGAGGCCACCTCAAGCTTGCGGGTCTGCGTGCCGATACCGGCGATAAGCGAGTTGTATGCGCCCTCGATGTCGGTCATACCGTTGTCCAGGATACGTGCGCCTTGGATGCCGGCCATGGCCAGTGCGTTGCGGTTGTCGCCGATAGCATTGGTTTGGGCGGCGGCGTCGGCGGCAGCTAGGGCATTGGGGTCATCGACCAAAAACTGAATATCTCGGGCTGCATCGCGGGTAGGCTGCAACATGAAGCGGTCTCCAGCCTGGGCATCGGCGGGCAGCTTGATAATCAGCCCGTTGACGAGGATGTTGCCGTCTGCGTCTTCGCTTGGCAGCTTGACCTCCGTCCCCTGGGGGTGAGTGCGCAAGGTCCAGGTGTCGCCGTCATAGCTCAGCCGGTAATCCGTGGCCTTGAGGCTGGAGAGACCCTCCGGATCAAACGACACCTCGGGCAACGCGCTGTCGGGACGGCTGGGGATCACCGCCGGTATGGGCACCCGGAACAGGTCCTCGCCGGCTTTTCCGTCCAGATCCATCCCGGCCCGGTGCTGGTTATTGAAGGCCAGGGCGATGCTTACCGCCACCTTGCCCAACTCGTTCTGGGTCTGTTCCAGGGTGGAACGAGCCCCCAGCAGCCCACCTAAATGCCCATTGCCGGAAATCATCCGGCTGATGTCACCGGAGGACTTGAAACCGATCTCCAGCTGCAGACCGGCGCCGGGAGATTGCGCCTGCAGGGCATTGGGCTGATGCCCCATGACCAGGGCCTGACCTGAGCCGATGAATACGTTCAAACCGCCATTGGCTTCTTGTACCGTGTTCACATCAACAAACCTGGACAGATCAAGCAGCAACTGCTCCCGCTTGTCGAGCAGGTCATTGGGAGGCATGCCACGGCTCTGGGCGCCGATGATCTGTTGATTCAGATGGGCGATGGACTGGGCAATGCCGTTGATTTCATCGACAGCGGTTTGAATCTGGCCATTGACGATGGTCTGCTGATCCTTCAGACGCTGATCCAGAAAATGAAAACGGTCTACCAGTGATTCCGACTCCGCCAGCACCACGGTACGCTGCGCCGTGGAGGTGGGATCATTGGCCAGCTCCTGAAAGGCAGAAAAGAATTTCTGCAATCCCGGCGCCAGCCCTGCCGAGGCATCCGCCAGGAGATTGTCGATACGACGGGTAAAGTCATATTGTGTACTGTAGTACTCGCTGGTGGTGGTAGTGGTGCGCAGCTGGGTCTGTACGAAATCATCATACAGGCGACGTATCGCGCTGACGTTGACCCCTTGCCCCAGATAGCCGACGGGGGAATGCAGCGGGTTTCTGGTCGCCTGATCCACACGCTGGCGACTGTAACCCTCGGTATTCACATTGACGATATTGTGGCCTGTGGTGTCCAGGGCCCGCTGGGCCGTGCCCAGCCCGGAAGTGCCAATGCCTAGTAGTCCGAAACTCATGATGCCTCCCAGGCAAAATGCCGTAATTCAGGAATGAGTGGTATGCGCATGACCTATCCCTCATTGCCGCGCACAGAATCTGTCTGCGTCTGGTTGAGGGTTGCGAGGGTATTCCCCAGGGTGCCTCGCGCCAGGATATTGAGAATCTTGTCGGCATAGGCCGGGTCCGTGGCGTAACCGGCCGACTGCAGGCCCCGTACATAGGCCTCGGCATCCCCCGCCACTTCCAGTGCCTGGCGATAGCGGGGATTGGTCTGCAGGAAATTCACATAGTCGGCAAAGCTTTCGGCCAGGCCGCCATAGGAGCGGAAGGCCGCCCGCTGCAGCTCAGGCACCTCATTCACGTACTCCAGGGTCTGCACGTGAGCCCGGGCTCCCTCCCAGCGCCGGTCGGCCTTGATGCCGAACAGGTTGTGACTGCTGCGACCGTCACCATGCTTGATGACGTGACGTCCCCAGCCGGTCTCCAGGGCGGACTGGGCCACCAGCACCTCGGGGGCCACCCCCAGGGCCTTGGCGGCGCGCTGGGCGTGGGGCCAGAGATCCCGGATGAATTCTTGCGGAGAACCCGGCGACCAGGGACCGTCGGCCACCATGCCGTCATCCGCCCGGGTGGCCCTCGTCACCTGGGCGGCCCTCGCGGAGTCCTTCATTGCCGCTGTCTCGGGCGCCTTCGAGGCCCCCGTCATCGCAGCCGCTTCAATTGCCGACCGCACCACCGGGATGCGGTGGGTGGGCATGTTCAGTTCCCCCGGCGACGCAGACACTGCATCGGCGGCGATACCCGTCAGTTCACGCATCACCTGCTCCCGCAGACCGATGCCGTTACCCCGGGCCATATCCAGGGCGATCTGCTGATCGAACATGCCCTGGAAGAAGCGGGTGTGCTCGCCGGTGAGTCCCCCATCCGTGGGCATGGCGGCCCGCATGCTCTTGAGCATCTGCTGGATGAACAGGGCCTCGAACTGACGCGCCACCTCGTCCGACGCCTCCACGGACCCGGACTGGGTACGGGCACGCAGTTCCGCCAGACCGTGCATGTCGGTGTAGTGGTAACTGTCGGCGATGTGGCTGGTCATGTCCTTTCTCTTCTCACTCGCGCATCAGATGACGATCAGCTCGGCCCGCAAGGCACCGGCTTCACGCAGGGCTTCAAGGATGGACACCAGATCACCGGGGGCGGCGCCTACCTGGTTCACGGCACGGACGATCTCGTCCAGGGTCACGCCGGGGTTGAACAGGAACATGCGGCTGTCTTCTTCCGTCACCTCAATGTCCGTCTGCGGCGTCACCACCGTCTCACCCTGCCCGAAGGGCGCGGGCTGGGTGACCTGGGCACGTTCGGTGATGGTCACCGTCATGCTGCCGTGGGACACTGCCGCCGGCATCACCCGTACATTGCTGCCGATCACCACCGTACCGGTGCGGGAATTGACGATCACTTTGGCCGGCGGCTCGCCGGGCTGGACCCGCAGGTTTTCCAGCACCGAGATGAAGGACACCCGCTGACCCGGGTCCCGGGGGGCACTGACCCGCACCGAGGAACCATCCAGCGGACGGGCAGTGCCCGGCCCCATGACATCGTTGATGGCATCACTCAGGCGATTGGCGGTGGTGAAGTCATGGCGGTGCAGATTCAGGGTGACGTGATCCCCCTGGGCGAAGGCCGAGGGCACTTCACGTTCCACCGTGGCCCCGTTGGGGATGCGGCCCACGCTGGGCACGTTCACGCTGACCCGGGAACCATCGGCGCCCGCCACACCGAAGCCGCCCACGATCAGGTTGCCCTGAGCAATGGCGTAGGTCTGGCCGTCCGCCCCCTTGAGGGGGGTCATGAGCAGGGTGCCGCCCCGCAGACTGCCGGCGTTGCCGATGGAAGATACGGTGATATCAATGGTCTGGCCCTGCTTGGCAAAGGGCGGCAGATCGGCATGGATCATCACCGCCGCCACGTTGCGCAGCTGAGGGTTGACGTTGGGCGGCACGGTGACGCCCAACTGGCCCAGCATGTTCTTGAGGCTTTGCACCGTGAACGGTGCCTGGGTGGTCTGATCACCGGTACCGTCCAGACCTACGACAAGGCCATAGCCCACCAGCTGATTGCTTCTGACACCGGCCACCGAGGCCATGTCCTTGACACGTTCCGCCGCGCCGGCGCCGTGGGGGATGAGCAGGGACAGCACCAGGAGCGTCACGGCCCAGACGATCAGAACTGTGCGTATGTTGTGCATGGCGCGCTAACTCCTAGAAAGGCCACACGGGGCTGTTGAAGAATCGGGTCAACCAGCCCTGACTGTTGCTGTCGGCCAGGGCACCCCGTCCTCCGTAAGCCACCTGGGCAGAGGCCACCTGGGTGGACAGGATGGTGTTGTCGGCACGGATGTCCACGGGACGGACAATGCCCCGTAGCCGGATGTATTCCTCGCCCTGGTTGATCTTCAGCCACTTTTCCCCCTGCACCACCAGATTGCCGTTGGGCAGTACCTCGGCCACCATCACGGTGATGGAGCCATCCAGCCGGTTACTCTGAGAGGCATTGCCCTGACCGTCGAAATCCCGGCTGCCGCTGATCTCGGTATTGAGCAGAGGACGCCCGTTATGCGTGACCGGCCGCCCCAGGATGGTGGGGTTGGCCATGTTCACATTGGATTCCTTGCTCGTGGAGGTGGTGGCCGACTTGGTGGCCTGGGTTCGCTCCGCCAACAACACCGTCAGCACATCCCCCACCTGGCGCGCTTTGTAGTCGGCAAACAGGCCTTGCACCGCCGTGGGCTGGTAGATGGCGCCGTTATTGTGTTCCGGCGGCACGGGCATGGGGGGCATGACGGCGACGAAGTTCGGGTTGTCGCCCCGCTCTACCGGCTTCACCGTGGCGCAGCCGCTCATGATCACCAACAGACATGCCAGGGGCAGGCCCGCGAGGGCAAGTGGCGTCCGTGTTGCCGTGTTCGGATTTCGGGTGTTCATGATGGGCTACCTTCGGTCATGAATCGGGCCGGGATTACAGGTTGTTGTTGATGTACTGCATCATCTGGTCGGAGGTGGAAATGGCCTTGGAATTGATCTCGTAGGCCCGCTGAGTCTCGATCATGTTCACCAGTTCCTCGGCGATGTTCACGTTGGAACTCTCCAGGGAACCCTGCATCAGGCGGCCCAGGCCGTCCTGACCGGGATTGCCCTGCTGGGGCGCGCCGCTGGCGGCGGTCTCGATAAACAGGTTCTGGCCGATGGGCTGCAAACCGGCGGGATTGATGAAGTCGGCCAGTTGGATATTGCCCACTTCCACCGGGGCATTTTCCTGGCCTGCCAAGGTGACGCTGACGATGCCGTCCTGACTGACGCTGACGCTGGTGGCCCCTTCCGGAATGAAGATCCCCGGCTGCAGCTCAAAGCCGTTGGACATGACCATCTGACCATCGGCGCTGAGCTGGAAGCTGCCGTCCCGGGTGTAGGCGATGTTGCCCTCGGGGGTCAGGATCTCGAAGAACCCCCGCCCCTGAACGGAGATGTCCAGGGCATTGTCGGTCTGGATGTGGTTCCCCTGGGTGAAGATCTTGTCCGTGGCCACGGTGCGCACCCCCACCCCGGTCATCAGGCCGGTGGGCAGCTGATTGTTCTGTGCCGACTGGGCACCTGGTTGACGCACGGTCTGATAGATCAGATCCTCGAACGAGGCGCGCCCTTTCTTGAAGCCCGTGGTGTTCACGTTGGCCAGGTTGTTGGAGACCACCGACATGCGGGTCTGCTGGGCATCCAGCCCGGTCTTGGCGATCCAGAGTGCTTGATTCATGATCTTGTCCTCCTGCTAGGCATGGCCGGCCGATCAGGACATGCGCAACAGCTGTGCGCTGCTGCGATCCAGGTCTTCGGCGGTCTTCATAAGCTTTACGTGGGTCTCGTAGTTCCGTGCCAGTTCGATCATGTTGACCATGGCGTGCACGGTGTTGACGTTGCTGCCTTCCAGCACCCCGGAGGTCAGGGAAACGGCGGCATCAGCCTCTTCCACCTGGCCATCGCCGCGGCGGAACAGGCCATCCTCGCCCCGTGCCAGATCCTGCAGAGCCGGATTCACCAGTTTCACCCGTCCCACCTCGGCCAGGACATTGGCCTCCTGGCCAATGGGGCGGATGCTCATGGTGCCGTCACCACCCACGAGAATGGTCTCGAAGGGCGGGATGGCGATAGGGCCGTCTTCGCCCAGTACCGGCAGGTCATCACCGGTGGTGAGCAGGCCCACGTTGTTCACCTTGAAATTGCCCGCCCGGGTGTAGGCCTCGGTACCGTCCATGGCCTGGACCGCAATCCAGCCGTCCCCCTGCACCGCCACGTCCAGATCCCGGCCGGTGGCAATCTGCGGACCATGGGTGAAATCCGCTTCCACGGCCTGAAGCTGGGCATAGTCCCGGCTGTCGAACACCGGCCCCCGCAAGGGGTGGTTGGTGAACACCTCCAGGCTCTTGCGAAACCCGGTGGTGTTGGCATTGGCCAGGTTATGGGTGTTGACCTGCTGGGAGTGCGCGGCCTCCCTGGCGCCGGTCATGGCGATGTAAAGCATGCGGTCCATCAGTCGCTACCTCCGTTAACGGATATTGATGATGGTCTGCGTCAGGGTGTCGGCGGTGCTGATCACCTGGGCATTGGCCTGGAAGTTACGCTGGGCGGTGATGAGCTTCACCAGCTGGTCGGCGATGTTGACGTTGGACTCTTCGAAAGCCCCGCCCTGAATCAGGCCGAAGTTGGACTCTCCCCCTGCACCAAGCACAGGCTCACCGGAAGCGGGGGTCACGGCCCAGTTGGTGCCGCCAACAGACTGCAAGCCTTGAGGGTTAGTAAAATTCGCCAGCGCCACCCGTCCCAATGACCGATCGGTACCGTTGGAATACCTAGCAAACACTGTGCCGTCCGTATCCACATCCACACTGACCAACTGACCGATGGCATAACCATCCTGTCTCAACGCGGCGACGCTGAATTTGTTGCCGTACTGGGTGGTCTGGCCGAAGTCCACATCGATACCCAGGTTCTCTGCGCCGTTGGGCAGATCTACCGCCTCAATCCGTAGGGGCGTAACTGTCTCCAGGGTGCCGTCGGAATTGAACTCGAGACCGCCCGTGCCTACAGAGGTAAGGTCCCCACCAACATCCATATATGCATCAACATTCCATGACTTATCTTCTGGTGGAGGCTGGCGCTGAAAGAATAGGGAAACTGTTCTGGCACTGCCGAGTGAATCATAGACGGTCAAGGAGGTGGAATAATTGAATGTATCGGGGTCTGCGGGGTCGATGCCTATTGTGTCTCCATCAATCGGCTCTGCCTCGGCACTCAGATTCATCAGCACATCGATCTTCGAGGTCACCTTTGGTTCGGCATCCCCCGTCGTGAGTTGGATCGGCGCCAGCAGGTTTCCCCCCTCAGGCGGATACCCCATCAGGCGCTGCCCAGCAGCATTGACCACAAAACCTTCCTGGTTTGCCTGAAACTGGCCGGCGCGGGTGTATTCAGTGACACCGTCTCGCTCCAGGACAAAGAAACCCTGACCATTAATCGCCATATCCATACTATTACCCGTGAAGTTCAAACTGCCCTGAGTAAATTGCTGACTCACGGAGGCCAATCTGACACCACTACCTGTCGCAGTCTTATAAGCTGAGTTATAGGACTGCGCAAAGATGTCCATAAACTCGGCTCTTGACTCTTTAAATCCTGAAGTAGATGCATTGGCAATATTATGACCGGTCACATTAAGGTCCGCTGATGCGGCATTAAGACCAGTAACTCCAACATTGAATGGCATGATATGAACCCCTCAAAATAAACAAAAAATGCCCAGGATGGCATTCAGCCAATCTGTCTTACATTGACCAAGTCGATCTCACCGAAGCCTTCAACGATCAGCGTGATTCCCCCGCCGGCCTGCCCGGTACGGACGCTGTCCACCCGAGCATTGAGCAGGGTCTGGGGCTGGCTGGTCTGGCCATCCAGCTGAGCCTCGGCGCGAAACTCATACACCCCCGGTGGTGCCCGCTCGCCCTCCGTGGTAGTGCCGTCCCAGACGAAGGACTTCACGCCGCTCCCCTGCCCGCCCATGGGAATGCGACTTACCAGCACACCCGCCTCGTTGTAGACATTTACCGTCAAGTCATTGGCGGAGGATTTCAGGTCCACTCCACCGCGGATGCCTCCCTCGTCACCCAGCACCGCCAGATCCACGGGGATCAGGACCTCGCGATCCACCAGAGCGGCGGCCTGTAGGGTCTGGTTGGCCTGCATGGTCTGGGCAATGCCTTCAAAGGATTTCTGCAGCTCGCCGATCCCGTTGACCGTGCCGAACTGGGCGATCTGACCCAGGAAATCGCCGCTTTCCATGGGCTCGAAGGGATCCTGATTCTGCAACTGGGTGATCATCAGCTTGAAGAAATCCGCCTGTCCCAGCTCATCCCGGCTGGATTCCTTGCCCTGCCCGGCGGCCGAGGTCAGCCCCAAACTGGCCAGGGTATTGGCGTCAATGACACTCATGTCTCATCCCTCCTATGACTGACCCAGCTGTAGGGTCCGCAGCAACAGTTGCTTGGTGGTGTTCATCACCTCCACGTTGTTCTCGTAACTGCGGGAGGCGGAGATCATGTTGGCCATCTCGTCCACTAGGTTCACGTTGGGCATGTAGACATACCCTTGCTCATTGGCCAGCGGGTGATGGGGCTCATATTTCACGAAGGGCTCGGCCTGGCTCTCGACGATGCCGGCCACCCGCACCGGAGTGGTGGACGCACTCCTGCCGAACTGGTCCATCACCGTCTGGAATACCGGCTGTTTGGAACGGTAGGCCTGCTCGGGGGTAGTGCTGGCTACCTGGGCATTGGCCATGTTGCTGGCGATGGTGTTCAGACGCACCGACTGGGCGCTTAGCGCCGAACCGGAGACGTCAAAGATCTTGAACATGTTGCTCATGGGTTAACCTCCCGGCCTATTCGCCTTTCAGGGCCGTACGCAAGCCGCTGAATTTCTTGCTGAGAAAATCCAGGCTGGCCTGGTACTGCACGGTGTTTTCGGCAAAGGCCGCCTGCTCCAGCTGGGGGTCCACCGTATTGCCGTCCAGGGATGGCTGGGTGGGCACCCGGTAGAGCGGCTCGCCCATGCCCTGCCCCGAGGCATCAGTGGCAATATGGGCGGCGTGGGTGAGGCGCAGACCCAGTGCATCAGGTTGATGTGCACGGCTGAGCACCTGACGAAAATCCAGGTCCCGCGCCTTGTAGTTGGGGGTATCGGAATTGGCGATATTGGAGGCGAGCAACTCCAGGCGCTTTGAGCGCACCTGCAGCGCATCGCCGTGGATACCAATGGCCCTGTCTATGGAAAGTGGCATGGACTCGACCTCAAGAAATGTTCCTGAAGGTCGAAATGCAATCCGCGTGCCATAAAAAAAAAGGCAGGTTTCTTAAAGGCTTGGGTAAAAGGCGTCCTGAATCGGACTGACTGCCACGGCAAGATACCGCCGATTGGAGGGTCCCGCCCCCTGAGGGCGGGTCGGGTTATTGACACCCTGCCCGCTCAGCGCAGGCGGTAAACCACCCCGGGATTGCAACGCACCATCTCAAAGGCATCCGAGTAATTGGCCATCGACTCGGATGCCCCCAGGAAGAGATACCCACCCGGATTGAGAATTTGGGAAATACGCTTCAGGATCAGCTTCTTGGAGTCGATCGAAAAATAGATCAGCACGTTGCGGCAGAAAACCACGTCGAAACGCCCCAACAGGGTATAGCTGTCCATGAGATTGAACTCACGAAAACTTGCTCGAGCCTTGATATCCGGGCGAAGAACCCAGCGATCACCATTCTGAACGAAAAACCGGTTGCGGCGATCAAGGGAGAGGCCACGTGCGACCGCCAAGGAATCGTAGCTGGCCTCACGGGACTCCTTCAACACGGCGCCCGAGATATCCGTTCCCAGGATCTGGACATCCCGCAAGCTGCCGGGCCGGGACTGCTGGTATTCACTGAACCCCATGCTGATGGAATAAGGCTCCTGCCCGGAAGAACAGGCGGCACACCAGATACGCGGGGCATAACCCGAACCCTTCTGCTTGGCCAACTCCGGGTAGATTTGATTCTTGAGGATCTCGAAGGGAAAGACATCCCGAAACCAGTAGGTTTCGTTGGTGGTCATGGCCTCGATGACCCGTTCCCGCAGACCGGGATTGCGCCCCAGTTTCAGCTGCCTGAGCAGATCGCTGACGGAAGAGACCGAGAATTCACCCATGAGCCGCGACAGGCGGCTGTTCACCAGATAGTGCTTGTTTTCCCCAAGGACCAGTCCACAGGACTTCTCCAGAAACAGCCTGAAATCCTCGTAATCCTGAGATTCGATAGGGCCTGACAAGGTGGATTCCTGTGATCGATCAATCTTTCGTTGTAGAACGCAAGCCGTCGTACTGCTCAATAGGCAGCGCCACCAGTATACCTTCGAGACACCTCAAAAGGGGCATGCCGCGCTGCCGCCCAAGGGGCACACAATAACCGCCGGGCGGCATGAAGATGCCGGCCATGGGTCCTTATTTCGCGTCATCACCCATCTGCAGGTGTCCCAGTACGGCCTCTGCCAGCTCATCGGGGCTGAACTTGGGCAAAAAACGGTCAGCCCCCGCCCTGCGGACCAGGGTCTCATTGAAGGTCCCGCTCAGGGAAGAATGGAGCACAACGTACAGCCCGGACAGGGCCGGCTCCTTCCTGATGGCGGCGGAGAGCGTGTAACCATCCATCTCCGGCATCTCGATATCGGATATCACCATCCCGATCTGCTGCTCGATGGGGCCTTGGGCAGCCATTTCCAGCAACTTGTCCAGTGCCTGTCTGCCATCATTTACCACCACCGATTCCACGCCGATCTGGGTCAGGGCGCGCACGATCTGCTTGCGCGCCACCGTAGAGTCGTCGGCGACCAGGGCGCATCGCACTCTCCCCCCTCCACGGCTGCTGGATACCAGCGCATCGCTGACATCCCGTGCCGGACCGGTGACCATCTCCAGCACTTTTTCCACATCAATGATCTCCACCAGACGATCGTCGACCTGGGTCACAGCCGTCAAAAAACTGTCTTTATGGGTGCCACGGGGAGGCGGTCGAATCTGATCCCAGTTGAGGTTGATGATGCGATCCACCGATGCCACCAGAAGTCCCTGAACGGAACGATTGAATTCAGTAAGAATGACGAATGATCCGCGCTCTCCGGAGCCGACGGGCGACATGCTCAGGGCCTGTGCAAGATCGACCACGGATACCGTCTTGCCGCGCAGGGTAGCCACTCCACGGATGATCGGATGGGCGCTGGGAAGCCGACTCAATGCGGGACAGGTAATGACCTCCCGCACCTTGAATACATTGATGGCAAATAACTGACGGGTACCCAAGGTGAAAAGGAGCAGTTCCAGACGATTCTGCCCCACCATCTGAGTCCGGCGATCGACGTCATCCAGCAAGCTGCTCATCGGGCTCTCCTGCGGGTATTTTCAAATCATACCCTCTCATGCACAAGTATGATCGGCACCGGCGAAGATTTCTTGAAATTTTTTTGGCCTTCATTTTGCAGCATACCCCCCAAAGGACATCATGCGCCACTTATCCGGCGCTTCATGACATACCCCAAGGGTGTGGTGATGAGCCATCAAGCGAGGTAGCGGTACGATGTTTTTCAGCTTCCGGAAGCGCCGATTCGGGATCGGCCTGACTTTGTTCGCAGGCCTGCTGGCCTGCACCCCCATCAATCTTATGGCAGTGGAAACACAGTCTCACGACAGTATTTTGACATCTGCCGGTGCGTTTCTCGGTCATCAGGCCCGCGCTCATCACGGTGATCACGTGGATGTGCGTATCAGCCGGGGCTCACTGGACCCGCGCCTTAGACTGAGGGCCTGCGACACCACCCTGGAAACCTTCTTGCCGGCCGGGGCCAGAATGACGGGGCACACCACCGTAGGGGTTCGCTGCACCGCCCCCTCGCCCTGGAGCCTGTTCGTGCCCATGCAGGTGGTGGTCCGCGGAGAAGTCGTTGTCCTGGAGCGTGCCCTCCCCCGGGGCACCCTGCTCTCCCAAAATGACATCAGGCTCGAATTACGCGACTTGGGCAACATGCACAGCGGATATCTCACGGATCCGGCGGAG
>NZ_JAJNQM010000090.1:0-11957 GCF_022227785.1 Ectothiorhodospira lacustris
TCCACCGGCAGCCACCGCCGCGCCGCGCAAGGAAGCGTCCGGGTATCCTTGTCCCCGATGCCGGAAAGGTCGTTTGCATGTCATTGCCGAAATATCGCGTCCTGTCCCATGTCCCACGCTCGAGGTACGACGATGTTAAGTGATTGAAAAATAGCGGGTGACGGAGCAGGCTGACAACGGCCTCCGGAAAGGCCGGGGCTGAGTGCGGGCAAAACATTGAAACCGGGCCAACAATCAGGCTATGTTCATTCAAAACACACCTGCCAAGGATCCCCCAGCATGGCTCCACAGTGGCCGAAGGAACCCGCACAGGTAATCCACACCTGCCAAAGCGCCGCTCATGGCCTGCTTGGCCCGCCGCCAACAATACAATCCCCATTATAAGGATGTGCGGTACATGGCTTCGTCCAACAGACGTTTATCCGCCATGCTGCGCACAGCGGATAAACGCTTATATGTTATGAGTTGTGGCCCTACAGATATCTAAAAGGTGAATGAAGTATGGAGCTCAAGGATTTCGTGAAAGAATCAATCAAAAACATAATGGATGGAGTCTCAGAGGCGCAGGCTGAGGTACGTGGCGGAAAAGTTGCTTCACGCTTCGCCGGTGGATCTCTTGGGTGGTATGAATCAGGGCTAAGCAATCGTCAGTTGATTGATTTTGAAGTATCTGTAAACGCAGTTGAGAAAGAAGGAAGTGAAGCGAAATTGAATGTGGTTGCCGCCGTAGTTGGTGGAGGGATAAAAGGTGATAGTTCGACTTCCTCAAGCCATACAGCCAAGCTTCAGTTTAAGGTCCCTGTAGAGTTTCCGGAAAGCTCATAACAATCCAAGGCAGCGAGACATATTTTGCTTCGCTGCGCTCAAAACGCAAAATATGCCCCTGCTTGGGGCGTTAGATTTTTAATGATTCAGCCTAATAAATTTCTGTTTTTAGGAATATTGATATGCCAGAAGGGTTAAGTAAACCATCGGCTTTCATCAGCGAAATGACATTTTCTGGTGGAGACAAGTTTGTACTTAAAGAAAATGAGAAGGTTATTATTGTTGGCCCTAACAATAGTGGCAAATCTCAATCACTGCGGGAAATACTTTCTATTTGCCAAAATGGAGTCAAACCGAGCAATCTGGTAGTCACCGACTTGGCAGTATCGAAGTCTGGCGATATCAAAGTGCTTCGTGATTTTCTGGCGAATAATGCCGATTTAGTAGACGAAACATATAGGTTTGAAGATTGGCAGATTAGAGAGAATCATCTTCAATTTTGGCAGCAACCTTTTTTGATTCGAGGTTTAGCAGGTGGTTTTGTAAGGAAGATTGCTGCGGATGATCGGTTAAGAATTTGTGACCAACAAAACAGTATCGCGCCCGGAGACCAAAAGTCTAAGCCGCAGCATGTGCTTTATGATGATGAAGTACTGATGAAAAAAATAAGTGGGCTGTTTAGCCGCGCATTTGGCAAATACCTTATGTTCGATTTTCGCGGTGGCAGTAAGCTACCAATTCATGTAGGAGAAATTCCGGAAATCGAAAATGTAACTGATC
Organism: Ectothiorhodospira lacustris; assembly: GCF_022227785.1. Lineage (NCBI taxonomy): Bacteria > Pseudomonadati > Pseudomonadota > Gammaproteobacteria > Chromatiales > Ectothiorhodospiraceae > Ectothiorhodospira > Ectothiorhodospira lacustris. The sequence continues at coordinate 1,546 of NZ_JAJNQM010000090.1, forward strand.
GGGTTAGCAATACCTATGTGAATGCTGTAAGAGAGAATCCCTTGTTAGATAAACAAGGTGATGGCATGAAAAGCTATGCGGGCATTCTTTTCGAAGCTGTTGTTGCTAATCGCAACATAACGCTAATTGATGAGCCAGAAGCATTCTTGCACCCGCCACAAATGAGACGATTGGGGGAGACTCTATCTTCAGAGGTTAAAGGTCAGTTGCTGGTTGCCACACATAGCAGTGATATTATGCGCGGATTTCTAGAAGGCACTCAGGGGAATGTTCGTATTCTGCGTCTTCGCAGAGAGGGAAATACAAATTTGGTTTCTGAAGCATCTCCGGATGTTATAAGGGAACTTTGGGAAAAGCCTGAGCTTCGTTACTCGAATGCACTTGAGGGAATTTTTCACGAGCAAACTATTATCTGCGAAGATGACAGTGATTGTAGGCTGATAAACTCAGTCGCTGACTACATTTCTACTACCTCTACTGATTTGTGGCAAGATACTTCTTACGTCCCTACTGGCGGTAAGCATGGGGTTCCAAAGGTCGCAAGTGTACTGCGCCAGATAGGTGTTCCTATTAAGGCTGTTTTTGATATTGATTTTTTGGCAGAGCGAAGCTTAGTGGAAGCTACCGTCAACGCGTTTGGAGGTGTATGGGTTGATATCGAACCTCTTTGGAGTCGTGTAGATGCTGCAGTTAGAGATGGAGTTCAACCAAAGACTATAGAGCAGATCAAATTGGATATTGTATCTATATTGGAACAATCGGAGCCAGACAAGCTACCAAAAGGTGATGTAATAGAGGCAATGAAGCAAGGGAAATCTTGGTCTGAGGTGAAAAAATATGGTTCACGCGGAATACCGAGAGGCGATGCACAGAAGGATTATAACGATTTGAGGGGGAAGCTAGAGGACATCGGGATTTACCTTGTTCCTGTTGGTGAAATAGAGAATTTTTGTCCAGAAATCGGCAGCCATGGTCCCAAGTATGTCACCAAACTCCTATCAACAATACCACTAAGCGATGATCGTCTAGAGGATCTTCGGAGGTTTGTTGAGGTTGTGCATAAGGGCCGTCATGCGGCTTTATAGAAAAATTGCGGCGGTGTATCGAGCATACAAATCTAACAAATCGCTGCTGTCGGACAAATTTTACGCTGCGCTCCAAATTTGCCGCAGAGCGCGGCGCATCTGGCCGGGTGAAAGTCCTGGCATGGAAAGGGTTATTAACCAGGCAACTAAATAGATCCATATTGTGCTATGATTTGATGCATGAAAAAAGATGATGCCAGAACCCTACACCCTGCGGCGCAGGAAGAGAAGCGCAAGACGGCGGTTCGTCTTTCCGAGAACGGCTTGAGTCAGCGCGAGATTGCAGAACAGCTGGGCGTTCATTATCAGACGGTAGGCCGCTGGTTGGCAAAGTATCGCGAAGGAGGTGTGGAGTCGTTGCTTCGCCAACAACGAGGTCGCCGTCTGGGTTCTGGTAGACAGCTGGCACCGGATGAAGAAGCCGATCTGCAAGAACTACTAAGGCAGCACACGCCTGATCAACTGGAAATGCCCTATGCCTTGTGGTCGCGAGAAGCGGTACAGGAGTTGATCAGGCAGGAGACCGGGTTGCGGATGCCGACTCGTTCGGTGGGTGAATACCTCAAGCGGTGGGGATTCACAGTGCAAACGCGAAAGAAACAAGCCTATGAGCAGCGCGCGGCAGATGTGCAACAGTGGTTGGCGGTGGACTATCCCCAGATCCAGAGCCGCGCCAAGGCGGAACGGGCGGAGATCCACTGGGGAGACGAGACGGGGTTGAGGACGGACTGCCAGCACGTGCGTGGCTATGCACCCAAGGGTCAAACGCCGGTGTTGAGGCAGAACGCCAGGCGTGCATCCATCAATCTGATCTCGACGGTGACCAATCAAGGCAAAGTTCGTTTTCGCATTTATGAAGACAACATGAATGCGGATTTGCTGATCGATTTCATGAGACGCCTGATCAGGGGAAGTGAGTGCAAGATATTTCTGATTCTGGACAATCTCAAAGTTCATCATGCGCGCAAGGTCAAAGTATGGCTAAGCGATCATTCGGCTGAGATCGAAGTCTTTTATCTACCACCGTATTCTCCTGAGTTGAATCCTGATGAATATCTGAACTGTGACCTGAAAGCAGGCGTTCACAAAGGTCCGCCAGCGCGAAACAAGGATCAATTGAAACAGAAAGCACTGTCTCATCTTCGCAAACTGCAAAAACTGCCCAAGCGGGTTGCGAGCTATTTCCGGGCTGGATCCATTCAATATGCAGTAGTGTAGCTATTTAATTGCCGGGTTAATAAGGAGGCTTCATTGGAACTTGATATAAACTTACAAAGTGAATTGATCTCCGCTATTTCAGCATTCACTGCTGGTAAATCGTGGTACGAAAGCCCAGCTATTATCGCTTTGGTTTCGGGCTTTTTGGCAATCATGGGTGGAGTAATATCTAATTGGGCTAACTTAAGAAGCGAAGATCAAAGGAATAAAGCCGAGCTTGAAAAGGTTGCTATCGAATTCGAGATACGTAAGAAGGAGAAGGTCTACGATTGTCAGCTCAAAGCACTAACTGAGCTCTCAATAATAAATCATGGACTTACTCCTACCGCTTGGCCTAGCAGAGAGTATGATGCACATGAGGCCAGTGAGGAAATTGTATTTGGAATGTCAGGCCTTATTGACCAACTAGATACTTTTTTAAAAAAATATAGCTATGCACTCCCAGAGTCAGTGTTGGATAAGATTAGGGGCGTTATATTTGAATGTAATGAAAATCACTGGGGCGCATCAACGGCTGAAACTCCAGATTACAGGCCGTCAAAGAGAGAAATTCAAGCAGCGGAATCGATTGTCGAGAATCTTTCTCAAATAATCAAATATTTTAAAAAGATGCTCGGCGTGGAGAATCCATAATAAGCGGCATGATGGCGACCACTTTTCCGCCGCTTTGCGGCTCCAAATCGGCGTGTGTGCCGGGCGTTAGCGCGAGCATGCAAGGGAGTTAAACATTGCTGAACTATTTGCGAGGATTGATCGGGGGCAAGAAAGAAAAACCCGATGCACGAGTTGATGGAACTAAAATCGGTAATCCCAACGCGGGTCTGCATCCTGCCGAATTGGCTGACATAAAGTTTATTTTTGACTCGATACAGAGAGAAGCCAACGCAGGCCATTTTAACTCCGACCTTCTTTTTCCGATTGCACACCCCGGGCTTTACAAACAAATATTCGACAGCATCACCACAGGATGCAGCCCAACGTCTAGTGGCCAAGTCCCGTCGTGGTTCTACGTGTCGTTTGACGCTGGCGTGAGGGCGGGCTTTTACTGGCTAATAGAAGAAAGATCCAACTTGTTCGAGCTGTACATGGTCGCAGTAGAACCGAGCTTTCGGAATAGAGGCATTGGCAAGTCAATCTTGGAGCATGTAAACGATCGAATTCCAATTGGCGCAAAAATAAAGGCAAGGCTTTATAGGCCATCTGCAATAATGCTAAAGATGCTGGTCGCGGACGGTTTTGCTAGAGACGTGAAGCAAGGAAAAGCAATAATTCATGTTTCAAAAAAATGCTAATCGGATAGCCGGGGGTTTTTCTCCCCCGACATCATCTAGGGACAGGCATTCATGAGTCATCTTGAGTTTTTTGGTGGATTTTTCGGTTGATTACCCATTACATCGAGTGCCCCTGTTCCGGGTTTCCTCCAGTTTCCGGCTCCTGAGCCACGACCGTGTCCTGATTTCCGTCGATATCTACCCCGGCGATGAGCAGCGTCCAAGGACAATCCTCGGCACATGACCGCAGAGAGGAACCATTGAGACAGGGGGGAGGGCTATCAGGCCACTGATCGTCGTCGCTGTTGTCGGTACAGGGCCTCGAACTGCGTACTTTGTGCTAGCCACTGATCCGGGGTGAGTCCCAGCCGCTGCAGGATCGGGGGTAGGGTATTGGCGATGACGCCTTTCTTTCTCGGGTCGATGGCCCGACCGGTGTAGTCCACCAGGGCCAGATAATCCTCGAAGGCAAACGGGATGCCGGGTTGTTCTCGTTCGGCGAATGCGCCTTCAAACGGCAGCAGCGGTTTCACCGGACCGATCCCACTGAAGGGCATGGCCGTGCCGGTGAAGCACCGCCATCCCCCTCCAGCACCTTCTCCAGCCCGGGTGCCGGCTCGAAGCGGTCCCCGTGACGGCTTTGCAGTTCGTTCAGGCGCTTTGCCACCGCTTTCGGTCCCCGCCGGGCCAGTTCATGGAACGGTCCGCCCAGGAAGGGGGGGAATCCGATGCCGAAGACGGCTCCGATGTCTCCGTCCCGCCGGTGACGGATGATGCCTTCCTGGTGGCAACGGACCGCCTCGTTGATCATGGGCAGCACGGTGCGGTCGATGATTTCCTGGGCCGGCAGGCGTTGCCCGGGCTGTACCCCCAGTTCGGTGTAGACCGCTGCATCCACCTTGGGGGCACCGCGCCCACGGCGATCATGGCGGTAGAATCCCTTGCCGGACTTGCGGCCCTGACGCCCCTGGGCCAGCAGGCGCTCGCCCGCCGGTGAGGGGCGCATGCGTTCACCGAAGGCTTCGTGCAGGATGGGTCCCACCTTGCCGCCCACGTCCAGCCCCACCTGATCCAGCAGGGCGAAGGGCCCCATGGGGAAGCCGAACCGCACCAGGGTGGTGTCGATGTGGTCGATGGGCACGCCCTCCATGAGCAGATGGCAGGCCTCGTTCAGGTAGGGGGCGAGGATGCGGTTGACGTAGAACCCGGCCCCGTCCTGAACCACGATCACCGTCTTGCCCTGGTCCCGGCCCAGGGCCACGGTGGTGGCGATCACTTCCGGATCGGTGCGGTCGGTGACGATCACTTCCAGCAGGGGCATACGTTCCACCGGCGAGAAATAGTGCATGCCGATGACCCGTTCCGGCCGCCGGGCCGGCGCGGCGATCTGCGCGACGGGGATGGACGAGGTGTTGGTGGCAAAGATCACTGTCTCCGGGCAATGGGCCTCCACATCCGCCAGCATGCGGTGCTTGAGTGCCAGATCCTCGAACACCGCCTCGATCACCATGTCCAGACGACCAAAGCCGCTGTAGTCCAGGGTGGGGGTGATGCGGTTCAGCTGGCGTCCCGCCTCGAAGTCGCTTAGCCCCTGGCGCCGCTGCCGGGTCCGGATTTGGCGATGGACATGGCCCATGGCCTCGTTGAGCCGTTCGGCGCTCACGTCCTTGAGCCGTACGTTCCTGCCGGCCTGGGTGCTGGTGACATGGGCAATCCCGGCCCCCATCAGGCCCGCGCCCAGCACGCCCACGGTCCGCACCGGACGAGGGGTGGCCGACGGCGAGGTGACCGGGGCCTTTTTCAGGGCATTGCCGGCCAGATACAGGGACATCAGCGCCTCCGCCTGGGGCGTCATGGCCAGGGTCCCGAAATGCCCGGCCTCGGCGGCGAGCCCCGCCCGCCGACCGGATTCCAGGCCGGTGCGCACGGCGTCGATGATGCGTTCCGGGGCCGGGTAGTTGCCCTGGGTGCGGGCGTGTACCCGCTTGCCGACCTGCCGGTAGACCAGGTGTCGCCCCAGTGCGTTGTTTTCCAGCAGGCGCTGGTGCCAGGCCCTGCGGCGGCGGGTCTGTTTCCCGTCCGTCAGGGCCTGCACCCGGGCACGGGCCGCCTGCATCAGCAGGGGCGGGGGCACCAGTTCATCCACCAGTCCCTGCCGCAGGGCCTGGCGCGGGCGCAGCTGGCGTCCGGTGAGCATCATGTCCAGGGCCTGGGGCAGGCCCACCAGCGGCGGCAGCCGTTGGGTGCCGCCGCTCCCCGGCAGCAGGCCCAGCTGCACTTCCGGCAGGCCCAGGCGGGTGGCGTCATGATCCGTGGCCACCCGGCCGTGACAGGCCATGGCCAGTTCCAGTCCGCCGCCGAGACAGGGGCCGTGGATGGCGGCCACCACCGGCACCGGGAAGCCCTCCAGTCGGTCGAACAGGGCCTGTCCGGCGCGGGCCAGGGCGGCGGCGTCCTCGGCGCTGTCGCAGGCGGACAGCATGCGGATGTCGGCCCCGGCGATGAAGTTGTCCGGCTTGCCGCTGGTGATGATGACGCCCCGCAGGGTGTTGTCCCGTGCCAGGGTATCCAGCAGGGCGCCGCATTCGTCCACCATCTCCGCCCGGAGTACGTTCATGCGCTCATCGGGCAGGTCCACGGTGATGACGGCCACGTTCCGGTCATCCTTCTGCATGTGAAAGGCATTCATCAGTTCACCTCCAGGATCAGGGCTGCGCCCAAGCCGCCCGCGGCGCAGGCGGTGGTCAGCGCCAGTCCGCCGCCCCGGCGGCGCAGTTCGCGCAGTGTCTGGATGATCATGCGTCCCCCCGTGGCGGCGAAGGGATGGCCGTAGGCGATGGAGCCGCCCAGTACGTTGAAGCGATCCGGGTCCACCTCGCCGATGGGGGTGTCCCGTCCCAGGACCTCCCGGGCAAAGCGCGGGCACCGCCATTGTTTGAGATTGGTGAGTACCTGGGCGGCGAAGGCCTCGTGCATCTCCACCAGTGCCAGGTCTTGCAGCCGGATGCCGGCCCGGTCCAGGGCCAGGGGGGTGGCATGGGACGGACCCATCAGTCCGTCGTTGAAGGGGTCGATGGCGGTGAAGGCCCAGCCGCGAATGAAGCCCAGGGGGTCGAAACCCAGTGCCCGCGCCCGGGATTCGGTCATCAGCAGCAGGCTGACGGCGCCATCGGTGAGCGGGCTGGAATTGGCGGCGGTGACCGTGCCGTGGCGACGGTCGAACACTGGCGGCAGGCGTGCCATGTGTTCCAGGCTGGTATCGGGTCGCAGGGTGTTGTCCCGGGTGATCACTTCCCGGAAGGGGGGCACGATGCCGGTCATCACCTCGGCTTGCAGGTGTCCCGCCTCCCAGGCCTGGTGGGCCTTGTGGTGGGAAGCCACCGCCAGGGCATCCTGCTCCGCCCGTCCGATGTCGTGATTGCGGGCCATCTGTTCGGCGATATCGCCCATGCGCAGACCGGTGGAATAGTCCGCCACCGCCGGCGGGTTGGGCAGCAGATGCCCGGGGCGGATGTCCTTGAAGCAGCGCAGCTTGTCCAGCAGGGAGCGGGCCTTGCTGGCCCGCATGAAGGCGCGGGCCAGGGGGGCGCTGAGCTGAAGCGGCAGCACCGAGGTGGAATCGGCGCCGCCGGCCAGTCCCACCTGGATCTCGTTGCGGGCGATGGCGGCGGCCACGTCCACGGTGCTCTGCAGGCTGGTGGCGCAGGCGCGGGAGACGCTGTAGGCATCGGTTCCTGCAGGCAGGCCAGCGCCCAGCACCACTTCGCGGGCGATATTGGGGGCCTGGGGGAGGATCCCCACCTGACCGTAGACCACCCGTTCCACCAGCGCCGGGTCCAGGTCCGTGCGGGCCATCAGTTCGCTGGTGACCAGAATGCCCAGATCAATGGCGGACAGGTCCCGGAAGGCGGTGAGTTGCCGCGCAAACGGCGTGCGCAGCCCGGCCACCACCGCCACGCGCTGGCCGGGTCGGGTGGGTGCGGGGTTGGGTGTCTTTTTCATGCGAGTTCCCTTGGTGTGACGTCGGCCTGCCGTGGACACCCTGGAGCGATCCCGGCGGCATCATGGTTTGATAATCATCAAGGGGAACTCTAACAGTCGTTTGAATGAATAGGCAAGCCGGACGTGTGGTGCCCTGCCCGGCGTTAGCGGTCCCTTGAAACCAGCCGTCCGTGCGTCGGCGTCAAGCGGACGGATGGAATAAGTCATTTACTGCACATGCTGGGTGTGGCGCGCAAACGCGCGCTGCAACGCCGGGTTGGCTGTGGCCGGCGTATCCAGTGCATCCAGGAAAGCCGCGAAATCATCCTGAGACAGGGTGATGGCTTCGTGCGCCTGCACCACCGCCCGCGCCTGCTCGACCGCGTTCCGAAGCACAAATTCAGACACGCTCATATGGGCATAGGCCGCAGCTTTGTCGAGCAAGCGGCGCATCTCCTGATCGCAGCGGATGTGCAGGCGGGTGTTTTTGGCAGGAGTTGGCATGGCGGCCTCCGGATGTTTACTTTGTCAAATGTGCGCCATTTGTGCGCACATCATCAAGATGGAGCCGTGTCCAAGGACAATCCTCGGCACATGACCGCAGAATGGAAACCATTGAGACAGGGGGGAGGGCTATCAGGCCACTGATCGTCGTCGCTGTTGCCGGTACCGGGCCTCGAACTGTGTACTCCGTGCCAGCCACTGATCCGGGGTGAGTTCCAGCCGCTGCAGGATCGGGGGTAGGGTATTGGCGATGGCGCCTTTCTTTCTCGGGTCGATGGCCCGCCGCCGACAGCGGATTACTGCAGGGAGGAATCGTTCTGGAAGACGTCTTCGATGCTTTCAGCGGTGAGGATGTTTGTCGATCCACTGGGATAATCGAGCTTCAGTGGCCTGCTGGACATGCTGTTGGCAGTACAATCCTGGCCCGGGCGCCGAATTTGCGCTCGATGAGGCGCAGCATAGCCGGTCACTGCGGGTGCTGCGCAGGTTCTCATCGATGAATGAGCCAGCTACGGGCTGGGGCTCACCGGCCATCTTGTCGGTGAGGGCCTTGGGAACTTAAAGCTACTCCTTCTAACCAGCAATATTGGTTGGTAGCGTTACTCCGTCAGTTCGGGCAAGAAGGTGTGGTAGTTCAAGTCACGGAGTCAGGCCCTTGTAGGCTCAGCTAAACCTAAACGTACGCACATCAACGTACGCACATCAACGTACGCACATCGATGGCAAGTGTTTTCCGATACGACATTTGAGAGTTGACTGATGAGTAATTTACCTAATTGTCCAGGTTGTAAATCCAGCTTTACATATGAAGATAGAGGCGCTTTAGTTTGCCCTGAATGTGGCCATGAGTGGAAGGCAGGAGAAGGTGAGGAGCAATACGCTGGTATAGTAGTAAAGGATTCAAATGGAAACTTGCTGAGTGATGGTGACACAATTACTGTGATTAAAGATCTAAAAGTTAAGGGAACGTCCCTCGTGGTAAAAGTTGGAGTCAAGGTCAAAAACATCAGGTTGGTAGATGGTGATCATAATATTGATTGCAAAATCGATGGCATCGGTCCAATGAAGCTCAAATCTGAGTTCGTTAAAAAGGCATAAAGAAGGACATGGCCGTGCCAAAGCTAGCGGAAAAAAGAAAAATAGTTGATCAGGTATCTGAGCTTTTGGTTCAATGTCAAGAAGTTCAGTCCATGTATCGCAGTAAGCTTCATGCGCTTTCCGAGCTCAAACAATCCATGCTACAAAAGGCCTTTTCGGGCGAGCTGACAGCAGACCCGATAAGCCTCAACGATGCTCTCAGGGAGGAGCCAGTCACATGACCCAGGAACACCAGACACCGATTATCATCTACGACGCAGCCAACACGGCCGTCGAGGTCCGTCTGGATACGGATCAGGAGACGGTTTGGCTCTCACAACGGCAAATGGCTGACGTCTTTGATACCTCGACGGACAATATCGGCCTGCATCTCAAGAACATCTACGCTGACGATGAACTGTTGGAAGAGGCAACTACCGAGGAATCCTCGGTCCTTCGTCAGGAAGGCCAGCGGCAGGTTCGGCGGCACGTCAAGCACTACAACTTTCACGCGATCATTTCATTCGGCTGCCGGGTCAACTCAGGCCGTGCCGTCAAGTTCCGCCGGTGGGTGAACCGCCCAACTTGTAAGAATTTCTTACCAGTTCAACTCGAAAGCGAGCTTGAGCATGAAGCAACTGTCCGGAATTTCTGGATGGTTCCGCAGAACGGGTGACTCATGAATCCCCAGCGTGATGTGGACCTGATTAATGAGTTACTGGCGATTGGATCGGAGACATCTTGGCTGGAGTTCAAAAAAGACAATGTGGATCCGGACAGCATCGGTGTCCGCTGCTCGGCCCTTGCCAATGCCGCCCGACTTGCCGGCAAGGACCGGGCCTATATGCTGTGGGGTGTGGAAGATCAGAGCCTCAGAGTTATTGGCACTGTCTTTAACCCAGATACTCAGAAGGCGCATGGTCAGGAATTGGCGTTCTGGCTCGCACGCCAGCTCCAACCGAGTGTTGCATTCGAGTTCAGGACGGTGGTTCACCCTGATGGGCAGATACGACTGCTGGAAATTCCCGCTGCCACGTCGGCGCCAGTCGCTTTCAAGAATATTCCGTATATCCGGATTGGCAGCGCCACGCCAAAGCTGACCGATTACCCGGAACGCTATCAACAGCTGATCGAGAAGCTTCGTCCGTATACTTGGGAGCATGCGCTGGCCAGGCAATATGCGACCGGTGATGAAGTGCTCGAATTACTTGATTACAGCAGCTATTTCAAGCTGACTCGGCAACCCTTGCCAGATAACAGAGCGGGAATTTTTGAA
>NZ_JAJNQM010000091.1:0-11497 GCF_022227785.1 Ectothiorhodospira lacustris
TTCGCCCTGGTTTGCATCTGTGACCCTGGCGACAAAATTAAAGATCCCGGCTGCTGTGGGGGTTCCGCTGATGATTCCGTTTGCGGGGTTGATCTCAATCCCGGGGGGTAGTGTGCCAGCCTCTATCGCCCATGAATAAGGTGCTTGACCACCGTTTGCATTGAGTTTTGCTACATAAGATTGATCTACAACGCCGGCGGGAAGAGAAGTTTGGTTGATGGACGGCGCAGTAGAGACCGTGACAGACAGGTTCACCTCGCGAAATGACGAGGCTCCGTTACTACTGGATACGCGAACCACGAATCTATAAGAACCAGCTCTGGTGGGAATGCCAGACAAGATACCTTCGCTACTCAATGAAAGGCCAATAGCATCAAGGTTGATCCCCGCCACCGCAGACCATTCATAGGGTGTTTCTCCTCCATCGGCCTGGAGTAGAGCAATATAATCCTGATCAACTACGGCGTTTGGAAGCTGGTCAGTGAGGATTTGGGGGGCCTGGGGTGCATCTACAGCAATAGAGAGTGCCTTGATGTAATACTCGCCTCTACTATCGGTGACCCTGACATTGAAATTGAAAACACCCGACCGGGTGGGGATGCCCGAGATGCCACCTGTTGTGCTGTTAAGGGACAGTCTTTCAGGTAGCCGTGATCCTTCTTCAATGGACCAACTGTAACTCTGGGTTCCACCGGTGGCCCTCAAGACCTCGGCGTAGTCATTTCCACGCAGACCATTGTTAAGCGTATCCGTGGCGATGGAGACAGGCTCCACAGGTTGAGTAGGATCCGGATCCGGTTGGGGAGTGCTGGGTCGAGTGATTCTGATGACCCAGCTACCACCTGCTTCAATTTCTAGCAGATAATTGCCCGCTGCTAAGTTTTCGACAGCCCTTGCAGAGACATTGCCTGATTCAATCAAGAGACTGCGAATGCGATTAGCATTCTGGTCCAGTAGTGTCACGAAAAAGACACCGCTGCCGTTGTGAGTCATGTCAAAGAATACTGCACCCCCAGTCTGTATTTGAAATGGAAGGACATCATTACCTTGACCGGTAAATTCTAAGGGCCGTTCTGGTCTATTTTCACCCGAGTCAGCACCATTTTCTGGTGGGTTGGTAAATCCACCACCATCATCACCTCCACCACAGCCCGCGATGAACAGTGGGATCAGTAGCAGCAGACATATAAGATATTTTCGTCCGATGGTCATCGGCATGGCTCCAATGCGCTTGATTCGGGTGTTTCTTTATTCTTGCGTGGGAACATATCGGCGCTTAACGATTCAACGTCGATTCCTCCACCACCTTCGGCGTCACGAATACCAGCAGTTCCGCCTTGTTCTCGGTCCGGCTACGCTGCCTGAAGAGCTGGCCGATGATCGGCAGATCACCCAGGAAGGGGGTCTTGCGCAGCTGGTCCAGGCTGGTGATCTCGTAGATGCCGCCCAGCACCACGGTTTCGCCGTTGCGGACGAAGACCTGGGTGTTCACTTCGCGGGTCTCGATGGAGGGGGTGCCGCGGACTTCGCGGGTGCCGGCATTGTCCTTGTTCACCCGGATGTTGAGAATGATGTTGCCGTTGGGGGTGATCTGGGGGGTCACTTCGGTGGACAGCACTGCGTCGATGAACTGGATGGCGGTGGCGCCGGAGGTGGTGGCCTCTTCATAGGGGATGCGCTCGCCCTGCTTGATCACGGCGGTCTGGCCGTTGGCGGTGATGACCCGGGGGGTGGAGACGATCTCGCCCCGGCCTTCCACCTGCAGGGCCGTCAGTTCCAGGTCCAGCAGTACGTCCGGGCGCAGGATGGACAGGCCGATGCTGCCGGCGGGGGAGGTGACGGGCATGTTCACGTTCAGCCGGTCGTTCAGGCTGGGGATGTCCACCGGGAAGGGGGAGCCGCTGGTGTTGAGGTTGTTGACGGCATCGCGGATGATGCCGTCCGCGGCGGCCAGGCCGCCGCCGGTGCCGTAGATGGTGTCGCCGTGCTGACGCACGCCGGTGACGCCGAAGCGTACGCCCAGGTCGCGGGCAAAGTCATCGGTGGCCACTACGATGCGGGTCTCGATCAGTACCTGCTGTACCGGGATGTCCAGGGTGTTGATCAGGCGGCGGATTTCCTGCAGCGTGTCGGCGGTGTCCTGAACCAGCAGGGTGTTGGTGCGGGAATCCACGGTGATGCTGCCTCGTTCCGACAGGAACCGGTTCTGATCGCCGCTGATGATGCCGGCCACATCCGCAGCCCGGGCGTAGTTCACCTGGATGAATTCGGCCCGTACCGGGGCCAGTTCGGCTGCCTGACGCTGGGATTCCAGTTCCAGTCGTTCGCGGGCGGCGATCTCTTCCGAGGGGGCCACGAAGAGGACGTTGCCGTTCTGGCGCAGGGCCAGTCCCTTGGTTTTCAGAATGATGTCCAGGGCCTGGTCCCAGGGCACGTTGCGCAGGCGCAGGGTGATGTTGCCGGTCACGGTGTCGCTGACCACCACGTTGAGGTCGGTGAAGTCGGCGATGAGCTGCAGCACGGAGCGCACTTCGATGTCCTGGAAATTGAGGGACAGGCGTTCGCCGGTGTAGACGAAGCGTTCACGCTCCAGGATTTCCCGCTGTTCCCGGGTGAGGGGTTTGACCTCCAGGGTGTAGCTGCCTTCGGCTTGATAGGAGAGGACGTCGTACTCGCCGGTGACGGCGACGCTGATACGGACCCGCTCGGATTCCAGCACGGCGTCGATGGTCTGTACCGGGGTGGCGAAGTCGGTCACGTCCAGACGCCGTTCCAGTCGTTCCGGCAGGTGGGTGCGATGGAAGGACAGTTCGATGCGGCCGTCCTGCTCGCGCACGTCCACCGGGGTGCGGGGATCGCTGAGGGCGATGATGACCCGGCCTTCACCCTCGGGGCCGCGGCGAAAATCCACGTTGGAGATACCGCGGGCCTGTCGGGCCGGTGACGGGGCTTCCCGGGTGGGTGCGGGCAGGCCGGATACCGCAGGCGGGGCGGCGGCCGTGGCCGGGGCGCCGGCGGGGGCCAGGGTGAGCACCAGGTCGTTACCGTCCCGGCGGGTGTCGTAGCTCATCATGCGCACCAGGTTGAATACCACCCGGGTGCGGCCCGAGGCCTCCACGCTGTTGACGGACTGGGTCAGGCCCATGTTGATGGTCTGGCTGCGCTGGGGCAGGGCGTTGCGGGTCTCGGGAAAATCCAGGGCGATGCGGGCCGGATTGTCGATGGTGAAGCTCATGGGCTCCGGTGGCGGCGCGGTGAAACGCATGATGACCTGGAGTCGGTCGCCGGGCAGGGTGTTGTAGATGATCTGTTCCAGGGCGCGGGTCTGGGCGGCGGCGCTTTGCCAGCACAGGGCCAGCAGGCACAGGACCAGGAGGGCGAAGGGGCGCCCGGGGGACCGGGGGGCGGGGGCCGTCCGGGGCTGGGTGCGTCGCAAGGTTGCCGGTGTCATGCGTCTGTTCCTCGTTGCCTATTCTGTGAGCGCAATGGAGCCGCTGCGCTCCATATAGCCGCCGAATCCGTCCGGCACGATTTCTGTGATGTCGATGCCGCCGGGGCCGATCTGGTCGATGCGGCCGTGGTTCTGGCCCAGGTAGTTGCCTTCCGTTACCCGCTGGATGGTGCGTTCCGGGGTGCGGATCAGTGCCCACTGCATGCCGCCCTGTTCCAGGGTGCCCACCATGCGCAGGGTATCCAGGGGGAAGCGCTCCAGGTATTCGGGGGTGCGATCCACGTCGATGGTGATGCTGCCGGGGGTGCGGGTTGCGGTTTCGGCCGCGCGGGTGATGATCACGGCGCTGTCGAAGGGGTCGCGTTCGTGGCCCGGGTAGATGAAGACCTCGTGGGGGACGATCTCGGGAATGGGCTCGATGCGGCCGCCGGCGCGCTGTTTGGTCTGCTCTACATAGCGCTGCAGGTCCGAGAGGTCGCTGCCGCAGCCGGTCAGGCCCAGGGTGGTGACGGCCAGGAGGCCGGCCACAAGCGTGCCGGCGCGGCCTTGGGTGTGCCTGGGATCAGCCATCGGAACCTTCCAGGTAGCGATAAGTCTTGGCGGTGGCCTCAATGGTCAGCTGGTTGGTGCCCTGCTCGGGACGCAGGTTGATGTCGTGCAGGGTGACGATGCGAGGCAGGGAGGCGACGCCGCTGGTGAAGGTGGCCACCTGGTCATAGTTGCCTTTCATGCGCAGGCGGATGGGCTTTTCGGCGTAGAACCCGCGGCGGATCTCGTTTTCCGGGCGGAACAGGTCGATCTCCAGGCCGGATGAGAGGCCGGTCTGAGAGATATCCACCAACAGGTTGGGGATCTCGGTCTGGCTGGGCAGCTGGCGCAGCATGGTGCCGAAGCTGCGGCGCATTTCTTCCAACTGTGCCTTGTAGGCGTCCAGGTTGGCGGCGCGGCGCTGCTTGGTCTCGAACTGTTGGCGCAGCTGGATTTCCCGGGCCTCGGTTTGGCGGAGATTTTCGATCTGGCCTTTGGTGTCGAACCAGTAGCCGACGCCGAGCAGGGCGGCGGCCATGATCACCAGCACCAGAATCCGCGCCGGCATTGGTGCCGAGCCGATGGTCTTGAGGTCGATGTTGTTGAGGTCGTTGAGATCGAAGCTGCCCTTTTTCATCGGGATGCCTCCGTATTCTCGGTGCCGGGGGAGGCCTGGCGGACGGTGAGGCGGAAGTCACTCAGGCGCACGCCCCGTTCCTCACGGGTTTCGATCACCAGCAGGACCGGTTCGGCAAACCAGGGGGAGTCTTCCAGATTGCGCATGTAGGCGGAGACCCGGGCGTTGGATTCGGCCCGGCCGGTGACTTCCAGGTTGTTGTCGCGCTGGGTGACGCCGGTGAGGTGGGTGCCGCCCGGGAGGGTGTTGACCAGTTCGTCGAACAGCCGGACCACCAGCGGCCGGCTGGTTTGCAGTTCCTGGATGATGGTCATGCGGTCCACCAGGGCGCGGCGGGTGGCTTCCAGTTCCTGGATTTCGGCAATCTGCAGGTCCAGGAGACGAATCTCGTTCTGCAGGAAGTTGTTGCGCTGTTGTTGCTGCTGGATGAGGTTGTTGACCTGGACATGGGCCAGGAAGATCGCCACCAGGCAGGCCAGGCCCACCAGTGCGGCGATGACGGTAAATTCCTTTTGTTGTTCCTTGCGCCGTTGTTCTCGCCACGGGAGCAGGTTGATGCGGGACATCAGTCGAAACTCCTCATCGCAAGGCCGCAGGCGATCATGAGGGATGGGGCGTCCCTGCCCAGACGCTGCGGGTTGACGCGGGGGTGAAGGCTCATCCGGCTGAAGGGATTGCCCACCCGGGTGAGGGTGGCCAGCCGGGCTTCGATCTGTTCATCCACGCCGGGGATGGCGGCACAGCCGCCAGCCAGGATGATCTGGTCCACATGGGCATGGCTGCTGGCGGCATAGAAGAACTGCAGGAAGCGGGCGACCTGCTGGGACATGGTGTCTTTGAAGGGCTCCAGCACCTCGGGGACGTAGGTGTCGGGAAGGCCGCCTTCCTTCTTGCTGCGCCCCGCTTCCTCGTAGGACATGCCGAAGCGGCGCATGATGTCTTCGGTAAGCTGTTTGCCGCCGAAGCTCTGTTCCCGGGTGTAGATGATCTTCTGTTTGTGCAGGATGGTGATGGCCGTCATGGTGGCGCCCACGTCGATCACGGCGGCCAGGCCGTTGATGTCCATTTCCGGGGCCTGGGCGGCCAGGAGGGGGTAGGCGTGTTCGATGGCGTAGGCCTCCACGTCCACCACCTTGGGGGTCAGGCCCGCCAGTTCGGCGGCGGCCACCCGCATTTCTACGTTTTCGCTGCGGGAGGCGGAGAGCAGGACTTCCACCAGATCGGGATTTTTGGGCGCGGGGCCGATGATCTCGAAGTCCAGGTTGACCTCTTCCAGGGCGAAGGGGATGTACTGGTCGGCCTCGACCTGGATCTGCCCTTCCATTTCGTCATCCTTGAGATTGGCCGGCATGGTGATGACCTTGTTGATGACCGCCGAGGAAGGGACGGCCAGGGCGCAAAGCTTGTTGGTGCTGCCCAGGCGCCGGTAGGCGGATCTGACGGCCTGGCCCACGGCGTCCACGTCCTGGATGGTCTTTTCGACCACGGCGCTGCCCGCCAGGGGTTCGACGCTGTAGCCTTCCACCCGATAGCTGTTGCCTGAACGGGACAGTTCCACCATCTTCACGGAGGTGGAGCTGATGTCGATCCCGATCAGTGTGGGGCGTTTGCGGGCGAGTCCTATCACGGTGACCCCTTCAATTCATTGCGACACTTGGGTGGAGTGGCTTATAGTTTTTTCCAGATACTAGACCCAAGTTTTCGGAATTACTACCTTATGTCCCGCCGTTCATCCCTGTGGCGTGCGGTATTTCCGAAGAGTGGTTGCCTTCTCCCGATATCGGGCCGTGTTGTCGAGCCTGCAGGCATTTTCATGCGCTTCCTGATCAAATCCCTTGTCCTTGGCCTGATGGCCGTCTTCGGCGTGTTCACCCTGGGGGTGCTGTTCACGGCGGCTGCCTATGCCTATCTGGCACCGCAGATGCCGGATGTGGAGAGTCTGCGCGAGGTGCAGCTCCAGGTGCCGCTGCGAGTATACAGCCGTGATGGGTTGCTCATGGCGGAATACGGCGAGCAGCGCCGGGAGCCGATTGCCATCGACGATGTGCCCGAGCTGATGCGCCTGGCCTTTCTGGCGGCGGAGGACGACCGTTTCGAGACTCATCCCGGGGTGGATCATGTGGGTCTGATCCGGGCGGCGGTCAACCTGCTGACCACCGGTGAAAAGACTCAGGGGGGCAGTACCATCACCATGCAGGTGGCGCGTAACTTCTTCCTGGAGCGGGAAAAGACCTATACCCGCAAGCTGACGGAGATCTTCCTGGCCATCCGTATCGAGCGGGAGTTGAGCAAGGACGAGATCCTGGAGCTGTATCTGAACAAGATCTTCCTCGGGCAGCGGGCCTATGGGGTGCGGGCGGCGGCCCAGGTGTATTACGGGGTGGACGTGGATGCCCTGACCCTGGCCCAGATTGCGACGATTGCCGGCCTGCCGCAGGCCCCTTCGCGGGCCAACCCCGTCACCAATCCCGCCCGGGCCGTGGCGCGGCGCAATTATGTGCTGGGCAGGATGCATGAGCTGGGATACATCGATACCGCCGCGTTCGAGGCGGCCCGGCAGGCGCCGGAGACGGCCCGGCTGCATAACCCGGTGGTGCAGGTGGACGCGGCCCATGTGGCCGAGATGGTGCGAATGGACATGGTGGCCCGCTTCGGCGATGCGGCCTATACGGATGGGTATCGGGTGTATACCTCGCTGGACCCGGCCATGCAGGGGGCGGCCACCCGGGCCTTGCGGAAGGGGTTGATGGAGTACGACCTGCGCCATGGCTATCGCGGCCCCGAGGCGGAGATTGATTTGCGTCGGCATGAGACCGACGCGGCCCTGGATCGGGTGCTGGCGGATTATCCGCGGGTGGCCGGGCAGCTCTGGCCGGGCGTGGTGGTCGAGGCGAACGCCGAGCGGGCGACGGTCTACGTGGGGCGGGGGCAGCGGGTGACGCTGAACCGTGCTGCGGTGGAATGGGCGCGGCCCTACGTGAATGAGTCCACCCGGGGGCCGGCGCCCCGGGGGGTGTCGGACGTTGTGCGTCCCGGCCATGTGGTGCGTCTGCTGCGCGAGTCCGAGGACCGCTGGGTGTTGCGTCAGGTGCCGGCGGTGGAGGGGGCGCTGGTGGCCCTGGATGCCCGGGATGGGGCGTTGCTGGCCCTGGTGGGGGGCTATGATTTCTATCGCAGCAATTTCAATCGGGCCGTGCGGGCGGAGCGTCAGCCCGGTTCGGCCTTCAAGCCTTTCATTTATTCAGCGGCCCTGGGCCATGGCTTCTCTCCGGCCAGCGTGATCAATGACGCGCCCATCGTCATCGATGACGTGTCGTTGCAGGGGGAGTGGCGGCCGCGTAATTACAGTGGTCGCTTCTACGGGCCGACCCGGTTGCGGGAGGCCCTGGCCCATTCCCGCAATCTGGTGTCCATCCGGTTGCTGGATGAGGTGGGGGTGAATCGGGTACACGGTTATCTGGGCCGTTTCGGGCTGGATCCGGCGCGCCATCCCCGGTCGCTGTCCATGGCCCTGGGCAGTGGTTCGGTGACGCCGCTGGAGCTGACCCGTGCCTATGGGGTGTTCGCCAACGGCGGGTATCGGGTGGAGCCTTGGTTCATTGATCGGGTGGAGGACGCCGCGGGCGTGGTGGTGCTCCGCAGCGTGCCCCGCCGGGTCTGTGAGTCGCCCTGCAGGGCGCCGACGCTGCCGGATGATCAGGTGGCCAAGCTCGGGATGGACGGGCTGACATGGCCCTCCGGGGACGGCCCGGCCTTTCTGGCGGCGGAGCGGGCCATTCCGGCCTCCAATGCCTATCAGATGTACAGCATGATGCGCGACGTGGTGCAAAGCGGCACCGGCGGCCGTGCCCGTGCCCTGGGCCGGGAGGACGTGGCGGGCAAGACCGGGACCACCAATGAACTGCGGGATGGCTGGTTTGCGGGTTTCGGCGGCCATATCGTCAGTACCGCCTGGGTGGGCCTTGATCAGTACACGTCCCTGGGTCGGCGTGAGACTGGCGGTTCCACGGCCCTGCCCATCTGGGTGGATTTCATGGGGGAGGCCTTGAAGGGGCAGCCCCAGCGTCGTTGGTCCCAGCCTTCCGGCATGGTGAGTCTGCGGATTGATGCGGAAACCGGCGGCCGGGTGACCAGCCGGACCCAGCGCACGATCTTCGAGGCATTCACGCCGGAGCAGTTGCCGCCGGAGCTGCCCCGGGATGCGCCGGGTCCGATGGCGGATGAGCATACGCCGGAAAGTATCTTTTGAAGCTATCGGGAGGGCCGTCATGTCCACCAATGATCTTCGCGTGCGTCAGATGATTGCCGAGGAGGCGGCCCGCATTATCCTGGATGAAGGGGTGGTGGATTACCGCCTGGCCAAGCGCAAGGCAGCGGACCGGCTGGGGGCGGGGCAGACACGGAATCTCCCCAGAAACACGGAGATCGAGGAGGCGGTGATGGAGCGTCAGCGTCTGTTCGAGGACGACGAGTCACGGCTGCAGCTTCGGCATCTGCGTCAGGTGGCGTTGAAGGCCATGCGGATGCTGGCGTCCTTCAATCCCCGTCTGGTGGGGCCGGTGCTGACGGGGATTGTCAATGGCCGGGATGAGCTGACCCTGCATGTGTTTGCGGACAGTCCGGAGGAGGTCATTTTCTTTCTGCAGGATCGGGGCGTGAGCTGGCGGGCGGACGAACGCCGGGTGCGGAGCGGACAGGGCCATGTGCTTTACCCCTGCATTGAGTTTGGTGCGGAGGGGGTGGATGTGGATGTGGTGGTGTTCCCGGTGGACGGGATCCGTCAGCCGCCCCCGAGTCCGGTGGACGGACGGCCGATGAAGCGGGCGGGGGTGAAGGAGGTGGAGCAGATGTTGGAGGGGTGAGGGTAGGCCCCTCACCCCGTCCTATCAGCCGGCGTGGTACTGCTTGCCTTCTTCGTGCACTGTTTCCACCAGGGCGGCGACATTTTCCGGATCGATCTTCGGATGGATGCCGTGGCCCAGGTTGAAGACGTGGCCGTTGCCGTGACCGAAGCCGGCCAGGACCTTTCTGGCTTCTTCGCGCACCTTGTCGGGGGAGGCGTACAACACGGCCGGGTCCAGGTTGCCCTGCAGGGCCACGCGGTCACCCACGCGCTTGCGGGCATCGCTGATGTTGACGGTCCAGTCCAGACCCAGGGCATCGCAGCCGGTGTCGGCCATGATTTCCAGCCACTGCCCGCCACCCTTGGTGAACAGCACCACGGGTACCTTGCGGCCTTCGGCTTCGCGGGTCACGCCTTCGACGATGCGCTGCATGTACTGCAGGGAGAACAGGCGGTAGTTCTCCGGGCTCAGGGAGCCGCCCCAGGTGTCGAATACCATCACGGCCTGGGCGCCGGCGGCGATCTGGGCGTTCAGGTAGGCCACGACGGTGTCGGCCAGTACGCTCAGCAGGTGGTGCAGGGTGTCGGGGTCGTCATACATCATGCCCTTGATGCGGGCGAATTCCTTGGAGGAACCGCCTTCCACCATGTAGGTGGCCAGGGTCCAGGGGCTGCCGGAGAAGCCGATCAGGGGCACGCGGCCGTCCAGTTCCTTGCGGATCAGGCGCACGGCGTCCATCACGTAGCGCAGCTTGTCTTCCGGGTCGGGCACGCCCAGGGCGCGGATGGCGGCGGCGTCCTGTACCGGGCGCTCGAAGCGGGGGCCTTCACCCTCGGAGAAGTACAGGCCCAGGCCCATGGCGTCCGGGATGGTGAGGATGTCGGAGAACAGGATGGCGGCATCCAGGGGGAAGCGGTCCAGGGGCTGCATGGTGACTTCGCAGGCCAGCTCCGGGTTCTCGCACAGGTTCATGAAGCTGCCGGCCTTGGCCCGGGTGGCGCGATACTCCGGCAGGTAGCGGCCGGCCTGTCGCATGATCCAGATGGGGGTCGTGTCCACAGGCTCGCGCAGCAGGGCCCGCAGGAGTCGGTCATTTTTCAGTTGGCTCATGAGTTCTCGATGCACATGGGGTTAAACCCCCGATTATACGAAGGGTTGTCCGTGTACGTATATGGATGGAGGGGTGTTTACCCGGGCCAGGTCATGAAAACGGCCGATGTGCCGGTCTGAGTTGTCGCCATGTGCCGGCGGGGAGGCTCCCCCGGGTGCGGGGGCGTCCTGGGGGGAATGGCCTTCTTTTGGCCGTCACTCCCGCGAAGGCGGGAGTCCAGGGGTTTCGGGATGCCGCATGGATTCCCGCTTTCGCGGGAATGACGGTGGGTAGATGGTCGGCGTGGCCGTGGGGGGCTGTGGATTCCCGCCTTCGCGGGAATGACGTGTCTAGCGAGGGATGAGGTATTCAATGGCCCGGGAATGGTGTTCTTTTGGCCGTCACTCCCGCGGAAGCGGGAGTCCATGTTTTCAGGGGGCCGCCTGGATTCCCGCCTTCGCGGGAATGACGGTGGGTAAATAGCTGACGCAGCCGTAGATTCCCGCTTTCGCGGGAATGACGGGGGTAAATAGCCGACGTATCCGATGAGGAACGATGTACTCAGTGGCCCGGGAATGATTCAATGACCAAGGAGTGAGGCGGCGTCAGGACAGGCGGCTTTTGACCATCCCACTGACCGCGGCCATGTCGGCGCGGCCTTGCATGCGGGGCTTGAGCAGGTTCATGACCTTGCCCATGTCCCGGGCCGATTCGGCGCCGGATTCGGTCAGGGCGGCATCGATCATCTGCCGGATTTCATCGTCCGTCAGGGCCTGGGGCAGGTAGGCCTGGATCACCTCCAGCTCTGCCTGCTCCACCTGAACCAGATCGTCACGGCCGGCCTGCTGGTACTGGGTGATGGATTCGCGGCGTTGCTTCACCATCTTGTCCAGTATGGCCAGAACCTGGGTGTCGTCGAGTTCGGTGCGGCTGTCCACTTCCACCTG
>NZ_JAJNQM010000092.1:0-11366 GCF_022227785.1 Ectothiorhodospira lacustris
CCGCCGGGTTTAGCGCCAAACTGCCGCCCCGACTCACCCGCTGCCGCTGGGTAAAAACATGTCCCCCCCCCCCCCGCACGACGCAGCCACTCCAGCCCCTGGGCCTCGTCCTTCTCCACCCCATGTCCGGAAACATAGCACCGCCCCAACCAGTGCATAGCATCTGGATACTCCTGTGCCGCAGCCTTCCGCAGCCAGGGTAATGCCAAGTCGTAGCGCTCCACCTCCATAAAGAGCAACGCCACATCGTTCTGAGCTTCCGCATCCCCCCTGTCGGCCCGGACAATCACCTCCTCGTCGTCAGGGGTCAGCGTCGTCGGAATATCCTCCCGGATGCAGGCCAGAGGCACGTACCCCCTTCCCAGGTTCGCCAGCCGCGCCTGGCGCATCATCCCGATCCCAAGCCGGCGCCGCAGAGAGCGCCGGCTCAGACCCGTCAGTTGTTCCGCCGTATCCAGCGTGACCTCATGCATTCAACCAACCTCAGATCCAGACAGAGAGTGAGCCCCATTAATGGCCGACTAAAAAAGTAAGCCATTATTTCACGGCCAACTAAATTGATCGGCCATTACGAATCGCCCATTTAATGACCATTTATCCCACTCAGGATACCACTGATCCGGATATAACCCGAAACATGAGACTGGCACGATCAATGCAAAAGTTAGCGCGAACTATCCGCGCCCGATAAGGGCGACCATCCTAAAACAGATGAGGCTTTGGATATGAAGAGACAATCAGGTTTTACCTTGATCGAACTGATGATCGTGGTGGCGATCATTGGTATTTTGGCGGCGATTGCTTTGCCCGCATATCAGGATTATACGATTCGGGCAAAGGTTTCTGAGGCGCTTGTTTTGGCTTCCGAAGCTCGCACTGCCGTGGCGGAAACTGCTTCTGCGAGGGGCGGTTTAGGAAATGTCACAGCCGCTAACACCGGTTATACTTTTGCTGCGGACTCTTCTCCTTATGTTGCATCAATAGCTGTTACTGATGCAACAGGCGTTATAACGGTAACAACAAGAAATACCGGGGCAACTACACAGCCAGTTATTACTTTAACACCAACTCAGGCGACTAATGAGTCACCAATTACTTGGGCATGTGCAACTACTGCAGGACTGGCCAAACATGTACCCGCTAACTGCCGTCCCTAAAATTGGGGAATAGGCAATCTCCAGTTCTTTGGTAGGATAACCACCAATGGGTGAATAAATAAGGGACAGACACTCTTGAGTACTCCGGCAGAATAACCACCAAGACCCCGGCCTCGTGTCGGGGTTTTTAATTCTCCTTGACTTGAAAAATATCTCAGTCACAGCTACAGTCAATCCATACATGGCCAGCTGGAGCCCATCCAGCACCCCAAAAGCACCTGCGGACCGGGAAGAGGTGCATGGCCGATAAGGCCTTGGTCCATGCCACTATGGTGGCATTTCAAAGACCTGGATGCTTCAGACAACCATGAAGCTGCCCAGGACATAGGGCGAGGCAACTCAGTCCTGGAAGAAAGTCGGCTCAGGCCGCTTCAACTGCGCCTCCTCCCGGAGGTGGACGTACCTATACGGTACCGGGGTCCCTACCCCGTTAAGCAGTGATACAGCCCTTGCGGCTGGTCACTATCGTCGGCGGGAATGCTCCGCCGCGATGTTTCAATGCCGGCTGGCATCACGTCCACGCCCAAATAGCGTCTATCCCACAGGGTCAGTGCGCCCTCGAATAGCCTTGGCATGCCCCATGGCCATATCAACGGTGGCTGACTCATGCCTGGTTCCACTCTCGTGGGCCAGCAAATGCGTGCGTCACTTGCTCGCGCAAGCGAAAAGTGACGCACGTTAAAACCGCTCGCAACGTCATGATTTTTAATAAAGAATCGGGCGAAGCGAAAAATGACGCTGCTTTCCAGCACAGTGAAAAGCCTGGTTGAACCCGCGCGCAGGACGCGCGTGGGTGCCGCCAGCGCATCACCACGCCCTTTCCCAGGGTGTTCAAACCTCTGCGACAGGTCCGGCCCGGGCCTGCCGCACGACATGGATCCACCACTACGGATCGCTCATTACGGGTGCCCCTGATCCAGGGGCAGGGGAGCTACCGGCATCTGCCGGCGCCATGACCACGGTCACCGGCGTATCCCCCCACATCTCAACGCTGGTATAGCGCTGGGGGCTGGGCGATTCGGGCTGGCGTCTTTCTGAAAATAGGAAGACGGGTGGATTCATAAAATGAGCCGGGTATCGCATGACCGGTCCAGATCCTATTTACCAGCCCACTGCCCTGCCCCCAGCGCGCTATTAGCTTCGAGGGAATAGCGTGATGTCATTGCAAGAGTCGATGATCCGGGCCGCCCGCCAAGGAGGCGGGTCCACCAAAACCAGGGAGCACCGAGAACGTGTTGCACGAGATTATTCGAGTTTTTGCCGAGAAAGAAACATACAAACCAAGGACATTTCCAAAATCAAAGTAAAACATATTCAACAATACGCCGAATATATTAAGGAAAGGCTGAGTGTCAGAAGCGCGCAAAATCAAATGAGCGCATTGAGAAACATACTGCGATCAGCAGGTAGAGGAAAGTTTGCGGATCACAGAGATATTTCAAACGAGGCATTGGGAATCAAGGGAGGTAGCAGAATGGGAACCAAAACCGCACTTTCTCCAGAAAATTACCAGGCGGGCATTGAGAAACTAGAAGCACGTGGCAGCCATGGAGAAGCGGCCATACTCCGACTGCAACGGGAATTGGGTCTGCGCGCCACGGAAGCGATCATGTCAGTCCAGTCCATAAAACACTGGGAAAAGGAACTGAAAGCCGGTGCCGAAAAGATCACAGTCATACATGGAACGAAAGGTGGCCGTTTGCGAGAGGCCCATGTCGTTAACCGACATCGTGCGCTGCATGCCATTCAGCGCGCACGCCAAATCAGTCAGGCCCAGGGCGGCAAACTCGTGGTCACAAAAACTCCCAACCTTTCAGCAGCTCGAAGTCGTTATGAACGCGAGATGCGTGCAGTCGGCCTCCGCGGCAAACAATCCTCCCACAGCGCCAGATACGCCTATGCCCAGGATCGAATACGGGCATACCAAGCCGCCGGCATGAGCCGAAAGGAGGCGGCAGCCGCGGCTTCCTGTGATCTGGGCCATGGCCCTGGACGCGGCCGGTACATTGAAGCGGTTTACTCACGTTGATCGAAGGCGGGGACCCGGCGATATAGCATTGAAATGGAACGCCAAGGTTCCCAGCCACACCCCGGGTGGCACACTGCTGGCCAGTAGTTTCTTGGCCGACTGGATCTTGCTGTCCACCAAAAACCACCGTTATGTTCAACGAGCCTTCCCCTGCAGCCACTCCACCACCGACTTGAGTTCTGCCCGGGACTCCTCGGCCGCGGCAACACGGCCCCGCATCTCGGCCAACCCCTCACGGGCTTCCCGACTTTCCCATTGCGCCTGTTCCCTACCCGCCGTCGCTTCTTCCAGTAACTTGCGTAACTGATCCCGCTCGGCTCGGGCCTCGGCACCGGCTTCATGGGCCTGCCGGCTCTCCCTCTGCGCCTGCTCCCTGGCTGCTGTGGCCTCATCAAGCGCCTTGCGTAACTGATCCCGCTCGGCTCGGGCCTCGACACCGGCTTCACGGGCCTCCCGACTCTCTCGTTGAGCCTGCTCCCTGGCTACTGTGGCCTCATCAAGGGCTTTGCGCAGTTGATCATGCTCAGCCTGCACCCGGGCCCCGGCCTCTCGGGCTTCCTGCAGCGACCGACGAGCCTGATCCCGTTCCTCCCGCACCTCCTCCAGGTCCTGCATGGTCGCCGTCATCATGCCTTTCAATTCGGCCAGTTGCTCCCGCGTCTGCTCCAGGTCCCCACGCACCCGGTCACGGTCAGCCGTCACTAGGTCAAGATCCCGGGCCTGCTCATCCACACGTTGCCTCAACTGGCCCAACTCCACCTGGGCCTGGTCCCGCTCCATCCCGACCTGTTCCGACGCCTGTTGTAGGGCATCGCGTTCACTCTGCAGGAGCTCCAGCTCCCTGGCTTGCTCCTCGAAGGCCTCCGCCAGCTCCTGGCGCATCTGCTCCATCTGCTCCCGCTCTTGAGCATGCGCCTGCCGGGCCGCCTCCAGTGCTTCGGAAGCCAGTTCCTGGGCTACCTTCCAGGTCTCGGCCAGGGCACGATCATGAGCGGCTTGCACCGACTCAGGGATACTCGCCGGCGGCTCCTTCACCTGACGCAACAACTGCCGGCGCCACTCCCGCATCACAGCACTGGCATCATTCATGGAGCACCGGGCCTCTTGGCGCACGGCGTTGACGGTCGGGAGCAACTCCCGACCGGATGCCTCGTACAGGGCTTCGGCGGCGGTCAGGATTCGGTCTCGAATTTCACGGCTGATAGAAGACATTCCTTACCCTCAGTAATAATAGTAATAAAAATAATATTACTATTATTACTATTGAACTTCAACAAGGTTCGCACGCTAATCATACGGCGAGGCCGGCGCCCAGCAGCAGATGTGGAAGCAGATCGAACGCCTCAAAGCGTGGCAGCCGAAAGACGATCCTCACAATATAGAACCTGATGATCCCAGTTCTGGGCTGGGCCTTCGGCCCAGGGGACCGGCTGCTGCCAGTCCCGCTCGCCTGCTGGCTCGCCAAAGACCAATTTCACCAAAGAAGGGCCGCCCCGGCTCCGCCATTAGTAATACGGACGGACCTGTCTCAAGGGTAACCAAGCACGAGCTATCTGCCCCCCTCCCCGAATCCCTGATCTACGGCAGTCAAACCCGCCCTGGCTCCGCCATTAGTAATACGGACGGACTTGTCTCAACCGCAGGCATTGGCTTGCCTGCGCGATACCAGCTCGCCCGGCTCATGCCGAGGGCTTCCCAGGGCTTCTGCCTGCTCAAGGATCGACTTTCGTAGGTTTTCCGGTCCATTGCCCCGGCAGCCCGCCGGCGGGCTGTATGGCGTTCCCTATCGCGCTCCTTGGCTATACCCCTTGAAACCAACGTGCGCAGCTTCCGCTGCTCGTCATCGGTGATCTGGAAAAGGTTGATGAGGGTGTCGTTCCGGGGCGTGTAGAGCGGCGGATACTTGCGCCCCTGGAACTCCACGGTTTCACCGGACTCATTGGCCCTGGCCTTCGCGTAGAGCGTCATCAGTTCCTGGCACCGGTAATTCCAGGCAGCGTCTAACTCACGGGCCAGTGCGGCTGCTTCGTGGTACATCAGGGTACTGTTTGTTGCCCCTGACAACAGGAGGAAGTTCAGGCGCCAGAAGAGATGCAGCATCCGCTCCCCTTCCACCACGCCCCCGCGCAGTTCAACCAGGTACCGCAAGTCCTCCAGGCGATCCCATGCCAGCTGGCGACCGGAAAACCCACGCAGGTTGCTGGATCTCCCCCCATCCAGAAGCTTGAGCTGCCGGCGTTCAATGCGCCTCTGCCTCTGCTCCTCAATCTCCTGGCGAGACAATGGCAGCAGGATTTCCGCCAGGTACTCAAACGAATACCGCACGGGATGCCCGTCTGGACCGGACTCTACGTGAATGACACGGCAAATTTCCCCGCTTTTGCTGTTCACCGTATCCACCAGGCGCAGCACGCGGCTGGCGTCCTTGGCGGCCGGATCCGCCCCGAGGGTTGCCAGGCGATCCACCAGGAAACACTGGCAGGCATTCCACCGGGGCAGCGCCCGCCTGGGTAGAGTGCCTTCCAGCAGCCACTTGGCCTGGACACCACGGCCGCTGAAAACGATCAGGGAAGGTGGGGGGATGCCTTCTTCGTGGCAAAAGAACAGCACCGCATCTGCCAGTTGCTCCGGTGAGCGGCCCTGTGCCCAAGGCTGACGGTAGGTATCCATATCCACAAACAGCAGACACAGACGGGCCAGATTGACTACACGACGGTTGGGCTTGATGAACTCGGCCTGGGATAACCAGGTGTCCCGGGATGTGTCGATCAGAGACAGGACCCGCGGCATATCCACCAGAGGGTGGGAAGACTGATGCTTACGCGCGCTTCCCACCAGGAGAGAGAAGAACCCGTACTTCTGGGTGTGGTAGGTACCGGCTTCTTCCCAGCGATCAAACAGTTCCAGTTGCTGGGCCATCACTGTCCCCCCACCAGATCGGGCCAGTGCATCGTTACCATGTGCCAATCCAAGCTTGGCGGGAGGTGTCGAAAACAGAATTTAGTGGTATCATTTTTTCGCACTTCTTCCTTCTGTGGGTCTTTCATAAGGACTTCCCAGGGGGGGATTGCCAGGCAGTGACCGCAAGGTTGCTGACTGGTGTTTCAAGGGCCCCGATGCATGCTCCGCCAAGAGTTACCTGCATCGGGGCTTTTTTATGTCTGACGCCTGATCCTACCTGATCTCTTTCGCTTTGCCGATTTTCCAGCGAGCACTTCACCATTTTCCCACAGAGAAAAGCGCGAAGTGCTCATCACGCATGCGGAAAAAGGTCGCCGTGACGAAAAATTCGCTCTTATGTGCCGGGATTAGGATCCAGGCCATCAGTAGCATGTGAGTCCCCCCGTATCCGGATGGCCCATAGAGCCATGCTTCAATCAACGATTTGAGAACATCTGGGATGCCACCGAGGCTCCGGCTTTCCACGGATTGATGGTTTTCAGCTCAGCTGAATCAAAAGGACTGACCGCGGCAGGCATCCTGATGAGGCGAAACTGAGATAAGGTCACCGCAGGCCTGGGGCTGCCTGGGACCAGATCCGGGAAGCCTTCGCCGGCGGCTACCTGGCCGAGCTGGCTCGGCTCGTTGAGGTTTAGGTCGCAGCCTCGCCCTCCGCCTGCTTGGCTCTGACACGCTCGCCAAGCAGGCGGCGTGCGCAGTCCTCGTAGGACTCGCCGGGCTTCGCGCGCTGCTCAATCAATGCCTTGGGCACTCCATGGACCGAATCGCCACTCCTGCATGCCTTGCCGGGCAATGCTGGCCTCCCCTTGCCATTGGACGCAGGCGGCTTATCGGGAGCGGTGAAGCTGAACGCCAGGTGTGTGACCTTGCGGCCTGTCTTCCGAGCCTCCCACTTCACGCGGATGGGCGAGTGTTCGTTGATCTGCTTCGCTGCGGGCTCGATAACGTAGCGCCTCAGGTCTTTGTAGGCCGGGTACTTGTCCTCAATCCCCAGGCGCTGCCGCATCCAGTCGATGCCGATCTCCCGCGTCCCGGTGTCGCGCCACTGCATCAGCAACTCGTAGAGTCTGATCGCGTGGGAACTCGACATTCTGGCCACGTCTGACAGGGCATACCTGGTGAAGCGGCGCGTCAGCTCGGTCAGGTATGGAAGTATGTCCTTGCCAAAGCGGATCTCCACGCAGCCCTCGTGCTCTTTGTACTTCACCGACTGAACCCATCGCATTGTCATTTTCTCCGGGCGTCCGCCGTTGGGCTCCTCATATACCGTCAGGCGCCTGTCGAACAGGGTTTCCGTGGCGGATTTGAGTTCCTTGTAGGCGCTGTCGGGCCTGGAGCCGGCCAAGGTGGCGAGGTCTTTTGCCGTCACACGGTACATGCGCTCGTCCGTGATCGGCTGGCTGCGGTTCACCTGAGCAATGCAGGCGAGGATGATGCGTTGCTCCTGCAGGTTGAGCCGGTAGCTGGCCTCGATGAGGGCGTTGGACTTGTAGATGTGCGGCTCTGTGGGTGCGTCCATGAAATCCTCCGTTGCGGCTCCGAGGAAGGATGGCCGCCAATGGTGGAAAGTTCAACACGTTTCCACCTATTCGGGGAATCTCTCCACCCAAGAACGGGGAATCCCTCCCCCTGTAACGGGGAATCTCTCCACCTGTAACGGGGAATCTCTCCCCTTTTCCGCTGAATACTTCTTATTATTCAGTAGGTTGTGGGTCATTAAAAGGAAAAGGAAAAGGACATAAAAGGGCCCGAGCGATCGCTTATAAGCCCCCATCTTGGATGCTTTGTGGATCTGTCGGGGAATCTCTCCCCCCGTCAATTATTTCTGTATTTCTGTGAAATCATTTCTCTCACCACATCGGCCATCTTGGTGCCGTTGGCGGCACAGTCCATTTTGAGGCGTCGGTGCAGGTCTTCGGGGATGTCGATGGTGAGCCGCTTCATGCGGGGCTGATCCGTGCCTGTACGATCCTGCACCCACTCATCCGGGGTGGAGGCCTTCGCGGTTGGCTTGGATGTGAATGTCACTTTCTTGGTGCTCACTGCAGCATCTCCAGGAGTTCATTGGTCATGGCTTCTATTTCAGCTGAGGCCTGGCCGTTGGGTTCGGCCTCCAGAACGGACAGGCCTTGGGCAACCGCTTCGGCGAAGATCACCCGTTGGGTCAGGCTGGCATCGAGGACGGGTACGGGGTAGCCCCCCAAGGCCTCCCGCACGTCGCGCCCGATGGCCGTGTTTGTGATTTTGCGATTCACTGCAAATACGGTTTTCAGATCTTCCTTGAATACAGAGGCCTCATCCACCAGGGCAATGACCTCGTGGGCCGCCCAGATGTCATAGGGGCTGGGCTGCACCGGAATGACGACCAGCTGGGAGGCCATGATGGCCGATCGCGCGAGGTCGCTGACCCGGGGCGGACCGTCGATGACCACGTGATCGTATCCTCGGGACAGCTCCCCGATTTCCTTGTGAATGGTGGGACGGGGAAGCCCCACGACCGTGAACAGGGGATCTGCGGTGCGTGCGGCCGCCCAGTCCAGGGCGCTACCCTGGGGATCCGCATCCAGCAGAAGCACCCGGCCCCCGCGGTGTGCCAGGCTGGCGGCCGTGTTCACCGCCAGGGTAGTCTTGCCGACTCCGCCCTTCTGGTTCAAGAATGCGACGATCATGAAAAGCGCCTTTGATTTTTAGCGTGTTTAATTTTTTACAGAAATGCGCTTTTGCGTCAAGTTCCTTTCTGGTTTTGGACCTTGTGTCTAAACCAGCATGACCGGGCCGGGATAGCGGGCAACGGTCTCGTCGGCCGTCAGCAGCAGCACACCCTCGCTCTCGGCCTGTGCGACAAGCAGACGATCAAATGGGTCACGGTGGATGGGTGGCAGATGGTGGACGGCCAGGGCATGCGTGCTGGTGATCGGGAGTTCCGTGTAGCCGTTGTCGATCAGACCACGTTTCAGCCGGTGTGGATCCACCTGAAAATCCGAACGGCCCAGGCCGGCCTTAATCGTCACTTCCCAGAGACTGGCAGCGCTGAACCAGAGCGCATTGTTCTCGTCCATGAGCTTCTCTTTTGCCGTTGCTGACAGCCTCTCCGGTTGAGAGGCCGCCCAGAGCAGCAGGTGTGTATCCAGCAAAAGGATCATGAGGGATCTTCACCGCCAAACATCTCGGCGATTTCATCGCTGGCCATGGTGTCGAAATCGTCGGGAATCTGAAAGGCGCCCTTTAGAAAGCCAAGGCGACGGACTTTACTGGCCGATGGGGTGTCGATGGGGGTGAGCTTGGCGATGGGCCGTCCCGCCTTGGCAATGATCACGGTTTCTCCCTGCGAGGCACGGGCCAACAGCCGAGAAAGCTGGGTTTTGGCTTCGTGGATATTGACGGTATCCATGGGAGCATCCTGAAATGATTAAACTAGACTAATCAAGTTTAGTCATTTTACTTGGGGTTCACCAGCGTTGGCACTGTTTTCGCTTTAAATGTAATTTTCTTTTTTTAAAGAAATAAGTTTTTGATGAAATATTTATTTCATTAGTAAGAAGGCGAAGGCCGATACTCAGAAGGCGGTATGACAAGGAAGAATCGCACCCACAGTGTTACATGTAACGAGCAAAGACTGTATGATGTTGCATGTAACACCCATGGGAGACCCTGCATGGCGCATGTCAATTCAAGAGTTCAGAAGCACCGCAACACCCTTCGCATGGCCGGGTTGCGCCCAGTACAAATTTGGGTGCCGGATACGCGCCGCCCAAATTTCGCGGAGGAATGCCGTCGTCAGTCGCGCCTTGTCGCGCAAGCGGACAAGTCCGATACCGATATGCAGCACTTCATGGACGAAGCCTTGGCTGACCTGGACGGTTGGACGGAATGAGGCGAGGCGATTTTGTTGCCATCGCTATGCAAGGCGACTTCGGAAAACCAAGACCTGCCTTGGTGATCCAGGCTGACCAGTTCGACGAGCACACTACCGTTACCGTGCTGCCGATGACCAGCACACTTGTGGCGGCTCCCTTGTTGCGTATCACGGTTCAGCCTAATGCTGCAAACAGCCTGCAAAAGCCTTCACAGGTCATGGTGGACAAGGCTATGACCGTGAAGCGCGATAAGGTTGGGCCGGCCTTCGGACGCATCGATGCGGATGTACTGGTCGAAGTTGAGCGCTGCTTGGCCGTTTTCCTTGGCATCGCCAAGTAGGGTGTCCCTGGAAAAGGCCGTCAGAGGCAGAATTCATCCGCCAGTGCATGCACTTCCTCCTGGGTGATCCCCAGGTAGCGCATCGTCACCGCTGGACTGCTGTGGTTGAGGGTCATGCAGATCAGTTCGATGGGCTTGCCCGCGTTGTGCATGGCCCAGCCCCGGGTCTTGCGCATGCTGTGGGTGTTCAGCCGGAGGTCAATACTGCGCCTCTCCCCCACGGCCTTGAAGGCGCGGGACACCACGGACCGGGATAGGGGCTTGCCGAGTGCCCGGCCCCGGTTGCTCTCGCCCTGGAACAAGTAGACATGATCCGGGTGTTCCCGCCGGCGCCGGTCAATGACTTCACGGGCGGCGGCATTGATGCGGATGACCCGGCGCTTCCTGGTCTTCCCCTCGACCAGCTCCAGGGTATCGCCGGCTACCTGGTCGTAGCGCAGGCTGAGCAGGTCACTGATCCGCAGCGCGAGGTTAATGCCGATTTTCCAGATGTCGGCATATACCTGACCGTGGCCATCGGCCAAGGCGTACTCGATGCGCCGGATCTGCTCCGGGGTCTTGGCGGCTTCGACGTGGTTCATGGGGGCGGGACTCTAATTCACAAAAATGTTTAATTGGTATAATGAGTGAATTAAGGTCAGGGCGCAAGGGCGAATGCCAGGCGGAATGCGGGGTTGCTAGTTCACACAATAAAACTTTGTGAATTAGAGGTGCGGCCAGCCAAAAGCGTATTAGCGTTAATACAGAAAGCTGTAATTGCGTAAATACATCGAAGCGCTTGGGAAATGATCGATGCAACCCATCATCCAATCCGACAGGGACCGCCACCAACTGAACTGGCTGATCCAGGAAAAGGGCGTGACCAAGGCGGCCATCGAAAATGCCGCAGACAGGATCGCCGCTCGGGGGCAACGGCCGTACCCCTCCAATATCCTCAAATTCTTCGGCTACCGGATCGAGGAGGCGGGGGATCCGCCGGCTTGAGCGCCTAACTGCCGCCCAGACTCTCCAGCTGCCGCTGG
>NZ_JAJNQM010000093.1:0-11339 GCF_022227785.1 Ectothiorhodospira lacustris
GCCGAAACCATGGGACAGTATCTGGTGGCGGCTTTCCGGGCTCGCCTCGGCAAGCATCCCGCCGTGCGGGACATCCGCGGCAAGGGCCTGATGCTGGGCATCGAGTTGGACCGGCCCTGCGCCGAACTGGTGGCCCTGGCCCTTGAGGCGGGCCTGCTCATCAACGTCACTGCGGAGCGGGTCATCCGTCTGCTGCCGCCCCTGATCATCGAGCGGGCCGAGGCGGACCAGATCGTGGATACCGTCTCTGACCTGGTGGAACGGTTTGCGGCCCAGGCCGCCTGAGGAAATGCCCATGGCTGTGCGTCACTTTCTGTCCCTGCTGGACCTGTCCGCGGAAGAACTGCGTCACCTGATCCACCGCGCCATGCAGATGAAGGCGCAACTGCGACAGGGCGAGGCTTACGAACCCCTCAAGGGCAAGACCCTGGCGATGATTTTCGAAAAATCATCCACCCGCACCCGGGTCTCCTTCGAGGTGGGCATGCAGCAACTGGGAGGACATGCCATCTTCCTCTCCCCCAAGGATACCCAGCTGGGGCGGGGCGAGCCTATCGAGGACTCGGCGCGCGTGCTCTCGCGCATGGTGGACATCGTCATGATCCGTACCTTTGAGCACGAGAAGGTGGAGCGGTTCGCCGCCAACTCCAAGGTGCCCGTGATCAACGGTCTGACCGACCTGGAGCACCCCTGCCAGCTGCTGGCGGACCTGCAGACCTGGTTCGAATTGCGGGGTGACATCGCCGGTCGCACCGTGGTTTGGGTGGGAGATGGCAACAACATGTGCCACAGCTACATCCATGCCGCCGAGCGCCTGGGCTTTGAGCTGCGCATTGCCTGTCCGGAAGGCTATGACCCGGACCCGGTGATCCTGGCCGCGTCCGGTCGCAGCGCAGCCATCGTGCGGGATCCCATGGCGGCGGCGGCGGGGGCCGATCTGATCGTCACTGACGTCTGGGCCAGCATGGGACAGGAACAGGAACAGGCCGCCCGCCGCCGGGCCTTCGGGGATTATCAGGTCAATGCCGCCATGATGGCGCAGGCCGCGCCGGATGCCCTGTTCATGCACTGCCTGCCCGCCCACCGGGAGGAAGAAGTCTCCACCGAGGTGCTGGAAGGCCCGCAAAGCGTGGTCTGGGACGAGGCGGAGAACCGCCTGCATGCCCAGAAGGCCCTGATGGAATTCCTGCTGGTGGGCCATGGTCGGCAACAGGCGGCGTCACCGGAGTGACATCCGGGTGGTATAGACTGTGGGGATGACCGACATCGACCTGACCAACCCGGAACTCTATCTCAACCGTGAGCTGAGCCTGCTGGCCTTCAATCAACGGGTGCTGGAACTGGCCAAGCAGGACACGATTCCGCTGCTGGAACGGCTGCGGTTTCTGTGCATCTCGTCCACCAACCTGGATGAATTCTTCGAAATCCGAGTGGCGGGACTCAAGCAGCAGCTGCAACTGGGCGTCAACACCCCCGGGCCGGACGGCCTGAGTGCCACCGAACAGCTTGCCCGGGTGTGCCAGCTGGCGCACACCCTGGTGGATGATCAATACGCCACCCTCAACGAGATACTCATCCCCGCCCTGGCCGAGCAGAACATCCACTTTGTTCGCCGCACCCATTGGAGCGATGAGCAGACCGCCTGGGTCAAGGACTTCTTTGACCGTGAACTGCTGCCGGTGCTGTCTCCTCTGGGTCTGGACCCGGCCCATCCGTTCCCGCGCATTCTCAACAAGAGTCTCAATTTCATCGTCACCCTGGAGGGCAAGGACGCCTTCGGCCGTGAAAGCCGCATGGCGGTGGTCCAGGCCCCTCGCTCCCTGCCCCGACTGGCCCGCCTGCCCCGGGAACTGGCCAAGGGTGACTACGATTTCGTCTTCCTGTCCTCCATCCTCCACGCCCATGTGGGTGAACTGTTCCAGGGCATGACCGTGACCGGCTGCTATCAGTTCCGGCTCACTCGCAACTCGGACCTGTTCGTTTCCGAGGAGGAGATAGACGACCTGCTGATGGCACTGGAGGGGGAGCTGCCCCAGCGCAATTACGGCGAAGCGGTGCGGCTGGAGGTGGCGGATAACTGCCCGACCAAGGTGGCGGAGTTCCTGCTGCGCCAGTTCAAGCTAGGACCTGACGACCTCTATCAGGTCAATGGCCTGGTGAACCTGAACCGGCTCATGGCCGTGCACGAACTGGTGGAGCGGCCTGATCTGAAATATCCCTCCTTCGTACCCGCCCTGCCCCCGGCCCTGACCGGGGCTGCGGACATTTTCCACACCATCCGACGCGGAGACGTACTCCTGCATCATCCCTATCAGTCGTTCGTGCCGGTGGTGGAGTTCATGCGCCAGGCGGCCCGGGATCCGGACGTGCTGGCCGTCAAGCAGACCCTCTATCGCACCGGGGTACGTTCCCAGCTGGTGGATATTCTGGTGCAGGCCGCCCAGGCGGGCAAGGAGGTCACGGTAGTGATCGAGTTGCGCGCCCGGTTCGACGAAGAAGCCAATATCCAGCTGGCCAATCGTCTGCAGGATGCCGGCGCCCATGTGACCTACGGCGTGGTGGGTTACAAGACCCACGCCAAGCTGGCCATGGTGGTACGCCGGGAAAAGGACCGGATCCGGCGCTATGTGCATCTGGGTACCGGCAATTATCACGCAGGGACCGCCCGGGCCTATACGGACTACGGTCTGCTCACCGCCGACAAGGTGATCGGCGAAGACGTACACAAGGTATTCCAGCAGCTCACCGGCCTGGGCAAGGTGTCCAAGCTGAAGAAATTGCTGCAGGCCCCCTTCACCCTGCATTCCGGGATGCTGGAGCGGATCGAACGGGAGATCGAGCATGTGCGCTCAGGCAAGCCGGGGCGGGTACTGGCACGGATGAATTCCCTGATCGAACCGAGGTTGATCCAGGCCATGTATCGGGCCTCCCAGGCGGGGGTACGGATTGACCTGGTGGTGCGCGGGGTGTGCTGTCTGCGGCCCGGGGTGCCGGGGGTCTCGGACAATATCCGGGTACGTTCGGTGATGGGGCGGTTCCTGGAGCACTCCCGGGTGTTCTATTTCCAGAACGGTGGGGAGGCCGAGGTGTACCTGTCCAGCGCCGACTGGATGCCGCGCAACTTCTTCCGGCGGGTGGAGGTGGCCTTCCCGGTGGAAGTGCCGGAGCTGCGGGACCGGGTGCTGCAGGAGTCCCTGCTGGCCTACATCTCGGACAACACCCAGGCCTGGACGCTACAACAGGACGGCAGTTATCGCCGTCTGAAGGCGGCCTCCAACCACAAGCCCCGCTCGGCCCAGGATGAGCTGTTGGGCAAGCTCACCGGCTGAGCTTCACTCCACCTTGAGCTTGAACTGAGCGGCCTTCAGATGACCTGACTCCCGCTCCAGGTCCGCGCGGGTCAGGGGGTTGGCCTCCAGCCAGCCGGGCGCGAACCGCAGTTTGAGGCCCTGATCCTTCGACTTCAGACCCTCAAGGGCCGGTACGGCATCCGTGCGGGAACGGTGCAGCAGCACCGCCAGACGCAGCAACACCGCCAGACGCAGCATGGGACGACGTTCCAGGATCGGCAGATCGTCAAACAGCTTAACGGGAAACTTGCGCCGATGGGCACGCACCAGCAGGGCGATGCGGCGCTGCCCCTCCAGGGTGAAACCGGACAGATCCGCATTTTCCACCATATAGGCACCATGCTTGTGAAACTGACTGTGGGAGATGGACAGCCCCAACTCATGCAGACGCGCCGCCCAGACCAGGCTGTCGGCATGGTCCTGATCCAGCCCCCAGGTCTCCGCCACCTGGTCCAGCAACAGCAGGGCCGTCTGCTCCACTCGCCGGGCGTGATCCGGCTCCACCTGAAAGCGCTTCATGATGCCGTCGATGGTACGGGTGCGCACATCCTCGTGGCTGATGCGCCCCAACAGGTCATAGACCAGCCCCTCCCGCAAAGCCCCATCCGATACTCGCATCTGCCCGATGCCCAGCGCCTCGAACACGGAGAGCAGCACCACGACCCCGCCGGGCAACACCGGGCGGCGCTCGTCGCTCAGGCCCTTGAGTTCCACTTTGGCCATGTCCCCGGCCTTGATCAGGGTCTGACGCAGCAAGTGCAGTCCTTCCAGGGTGATGCCCTCCCGGCTCCAACCCTGCTCCCGCATGATTTTGTCCACCGCCAGCATGGTTCCGGACGCCCCCAGGGCCTCCTGCCAACCGACCCGCCGATAGGTCTCCTCGATGGGCTGCAGTTCCAGGCGAGCGCCGATCTCGGCGGCACGCCAGGCGGTCTCGGTGATGATGCCTTTGGGGAAATAGAGCCGCCCCATGCTCACACAGCCCATGTGCAGGCTTTCGGTGTGGCTGGGTTCGAAGCGCTCCCCAAGGATCAGCTCCGTACTGCCGCCGCCGATATCCACCACCAACCGCCGTCCGCCGTCGTCCGCCAGACTGTGGGCCACCCCCAGATAGATCAGACGAGCCTCTTCACGACCACCGATCACCTCGATGGGATGCCCCAGGGCGCGGGTGGCCAGCTCCAGGAACTCATCGGCATTGCGGGCCTTGCGCAGGGTGTTGGTGCCCACCGCACGCACACTGCCCACGGGCAGGTCACGCACCCGCTGGCCGAACTGGTTGAGGCAGTCCAGGGCCCGGGTTACGGCCTCGGGGCCGATGAATCCGCGGTTATCCAGGCCACTGGCCAGGCGCACGGACTCCCGCAGCCGGTCCAGCATGTGAACCTCACCGTCACGGACGCGGGCAACGATCATGTGAAAGCTGTTGGAGCCCAGATCGACGGCGGCGACGGTCTCGGGGGGCTTGCGGCGTCGGAACATGAAACTTTGCCTCTCTCGGGGGGCGGGATATCGGCCCTCAAGGGGCCGAGTCTAGCAAGGTAAGATGTCGAGAGGATAACAGGCCGGCGACCCCATCACGCCAGCTTGCGCAACTGCCCCTGGGTCATCAGCCAGCGGAGCATGGCGCTTCCCGGCTGCGGGCCGCGCATCAGGTCAAGGCAGCAGGCCCCGCCCTTCTTCATTCGCACCAGCGACCGCCGCTCCCCGGCCAGCAACCAACCGGCCAGCAAAGACAGGTGAGGCTCGTGCCCCACCACCAGCCGGGTCTGCCGGGCAGGCTGTCCCCGCAGCCAGTCCAGGAAAGACTGGGGGTCCGCCTCAGGGACCAGGACCGGCGTAGACGCGATCTCAGCCCCGGGAAACACTTCTTTGAGGATCTGAGCGGTCTGGGCCGCCCGGACATACGGACTGGTGACGATGTACACCGGCCCCTCCACCAGGCGGTGAAGCCCCCGGGCAGCCCGCCGCATGCGGCTGACACCTTCATCTGTCAGAGGGCGCAGATGATCCTCCCGGCCGCCGGCGGCAAACTCGGCGGCATCCCCCGCCTGGCTGTGACGCACCAGGACCAGACTCCGCAGCGGATGACCTGTCTTCTGCGGCATGGGTCGATCTCCTGTACAAGTACCTACCAGGAGCCTAGCCCAAAGCGGCCCGGAGGATGAGGAAGAAGATGATGGACAGCAGGGCCCCGGCCGGCAGAGTGATGATCCAGGACATGAAGATGGCCCGCACGACACTGAGATTGATGGCCGCGATGCCCCGCGCCAGGCCCACGCCCAGGATGGCCCCCACCAGGGTATGGGTAGTGGAAATGGGCAGTCCGGTGCCGGAAGCCAGGACCACGGTCATGGCGGCCGCCAGGGTGGCGGCAAAGCCGCGACTGGGCGTGAGCTGGGTGATCCCCGTGCCCACGGTGGCAATCACCCGGTGACCATAGGTCACCAGACCCAGCACGATGCCGGCCCCGCCCAGGAGCAGGATCCACATGGGCATGGCGGCATGGACCGAGACCTCGCCGGTCTGCACCACGCTGACCACCGCCGCCAGCGGACCCACCGCATTGGCCACGTCATTGGAACCGTGGGCAAAGGCCATGGCGCAGGCGGTCACCAGCATCAGCACGCCGAAGACCTTTTCCACGTTGCTGAAGTGAAAGTCCCGGTCATCGGCCGGATCGAACCGCAAGCGACGGATGGCCATCAGCCCCAGACCCGCCGTGATCAGGGCAAAGACGGCGGCGATGCCGTAACTTTGAATCGCGGAGAAATCCAGCCCCAGGTGAGTCAGACCCTTGAGCAGGGTGATGAGGGCGGTGAAGAAGGCGGCGAGGAAGATGTAGAAGGGGACGTAGCGCTTGGCGTTTTCCAGCGGATTGGGTGTATCCAGAATCAGGACCTGGACACTGCGGAAAAGGACGAAGGCAACCACCCCCGACAGGGCAGGCGACAGGATCCAGCTGATGGCAATGGCCCCCACCTTGCCCCATTGCACGGCTTCCATGCCGATGGCCACGATGGCAAAGCCGATGATGGCCCCGACAATGGAATGGGTGGTGGACACCGGCCAACCGAAGATGGACGCCACCAGCAGCCAGGTCCCTGCCGCCAGCAGGGACGCCAGCATGCCGAAGACCAGGATCTCCGGTGTCCCCGACAGCAGGTTGGCATCCAGCATCCCGGAGCGGATGGTCTGGGTCACCGCCCCGCCCGCCAGCCAGGCACCGGCAAACTCGAAGATGGCGGCGATGATCACTGCCTGTTTAATGGTCAGGGCACGGGATCCCACCGAGGTGCCCATGGCATTGGCTACGTCGTTTGCGCCCACACCCCAGGCCATGAAAAAGCCGAAGATGCACGCCAGGACGATGAATAGCGTCGCGTATTCCATAGGATTGTCAGTTTTTTATGGGTCTGTGGGGAGGATCAGTGGGCCAGCATGAGTCGCAGGCGACTGCCGACCCGCTGTGCCAGGTCGGCCAGGTCACCGATCTCGTCGATGATCCGGTACATGAAGATCACATCCACCGGCGGCAGGGAGCGTTCCATGGCAAAGAGTTCGGCACGGACCTTGATCTGGATCCGGTCGGTATCGTGCTCGATGGTGTCCAGTTCCTTGAGGATGGACTCCATCACATCCACTTCATGTCCCCGAAAGCCGGTCTCCACCAGGTCTTCCAACTCATGCACGGCCTGGGAGGCCTTGCGGGTGGCCTCGGTGCTGCGGCCCAGGAAGTCCCTCAGCAGGAAATGGAGATTGTCGGGGAATGTCATCCGGCGGCCCAGGATCAGGCCGGCGATGTCCTTGGCGGTATTGGCGATGCCGTCCTGGACGGTGAGGGCTTCCAGGACATCCCGGCGTGACATGGCCAGCATCATGCCCTTGGGCAGATGCTGGCGCAGATCCTTCTTGAGCAGGTCCGCCTCGTGTTCCAGTTCGGCAATACGGTTGCGCCGGGCTTCGGCCTGCTCCCAATCCTGAGCCATGGCCGCCTCCATAAAGGCGGGCAGTTCCGCCACGCAGGCCTGCACCTTTTCGGCGTGGAGCTGCAGAGGACGAACCGGCGACTTACCGAACAGATCGAAGAAATAACTCTTTGGAGGCATGGGATAACCAGACCTGGAAAACCGCGATTGTAACGGAATTATGACGCTGGACGGGAGATTCAGACCCGCCATTCACGCGGTTGTCATGAAATATTCATATTAATCAGCCTGACGCCCCCTTGACCCGGCCTGCCCGGGATCCCTCGCCGCCGCGTCGCACGATGTGCTCCCGCCCGAAATGGCAGGTAAAGGTACTCCCCTCCCCCGGCGTACTCTCGATCTGCAAACGGGCACCATGACGCTGCAGCACATGCTTGACGATAGCCAGCCCCAACCCGGTGCCGCCGCTGTTGCGACTGCGATCCGAGTCCACCCGGTAGAAGCGCTCCGTCAGACGATGGATATGCTGAGGCGGCACACCGATCCCGGTATCCCGGACCTGGAAATGGGCCCCTTGGTCATCTTCATGCCAATGCACACTGACGGTGCCCCCGTCGGGCGTGTAGTTGATGGCGTTGGTGACCAGATTGGAGAAGGCGCTGTGCAGTTCGGTATTGGAGCCTCGCAACCATAGGGTTTCATCCACATCCAGGGACAAAGACTGCCCCCGCTCCCCCATGAGCATGCGTGCCTCCTCCTCGATACCGTGTATCAGGGCGGGTACGCTCACCGGAGACTGTGCGGTGGCCGTGGTGTCGCGGGTTTCCAGCCGGGACAGGGTCAGCAGGTCCTCAATGATGCGGCGCATGCGGGCCGCCTGAGATTCCATGGAGCGCAGGGAGCGCCGGATCTCAGGCTCCAGGGATGCCTCGTCCGCCAGGGCCTCCAGATAGCCGGCGATCACCGTGAGCGGGGTACGCAGCTCATGGGAGACATTGGCGACAAAGTCGCGACGCATCGACTCCAGCATGTGCAGACGGGTGACATCCCGCACCGACAGCAGGAACTGCTTGTCCCCGTAGGGCACGATGCGGGCCGACAGCATGACCCTTTCATCCGGCCCGCGGGGAAACTCCACCGCCTCGCTGTAATCCCCGGAGTACATGTAACGGACAAATGCCGGATGGCGCAAAAGATTGGTGATGCGACGGCCGATATCCCGGGGGGATTCCAGTTCCAGTAGGCTGATGGCGGCGCCATTGAACCATTCGATGTCGAAGCGGCCGCCCAGGATCACCGTGGCGTCCGGCATGGCGGCACTGGACTCATGAAAACGATTAAGCAGTTTGGCAATCTTCTTCTTGCGCCGGCGGCTGCGCTGGTAGAGCCGGTACTGCTCGTGGATCAGATCCCCCCAGACGCCACCGGCACGGGGAGGATCGGATCGCTTGCCCACCTGTATCCAGCGATGAAAGCGGCGCAGCTGGCGAAACTGCCAGGCCACATAGGCGGACAGCGCGGCCACCAGCATCCAGGCCGGGTGGCCGAACAGGGCGCCCAACACCAGACCGGCCATGATGAAACCCGCAAGGCGCCAGAACTCCACCTTCCACGGACTGCCTGAACGGGAATCCAGGAGCATGGGGCGGGCCTAGGTCTGCTGCGAGAAACGGTAGCCGGCACCGCGTACCGTCTGCACGAAACGGTCACAGCCGGATGGCGCCAGTACTTTGCGCAGACGCAGGATATGGACATCCACCGTGCGTTCCTCCACATAGGTGTTGCGTCCCCAGACTCGATCCAGCAGCTGGGAGCGGGAGTAGACCCGTTCGGGATGGGTCATGAAGAAATGCAGCAACCGGAACTCCGTCGGCCCCATTTCCAGAGCCTCGCCGTTGACGGTCACCCGGTGGCTGGACGGGTCCAGGGTCAGACCTTCCACGGTCATGGGCCGGGACTGTTCTTCCGGGATGCTGCGCCGCAGTACCGCCTTGATCCGGGCCACCAGTTCCCGCGGGGAAAAGGGCTTGGTGATGTAGTCATCCACCCCGGCTTCCAGGGCACCCACCTTGTCGTCCTCTTCGCCCCGGGCCGTGAGCATGATGATGGGCAGCTCGGCGGTGTACTCCTCGCGTTTGAGACGCCGAGCCAGGTCGATACCGCTGGTGCCGGGCAGCATCCAGTCCACCACTACCAGATCCGGTAGCCGCTCCGCCAGCCGGGTATGGGCCTCGTTGGCATCAGCGGCCTCCACCATACGAAAACCGGCCCGCGACAGGGCAAAGCCCACCATCTCGCGAATGGCCGGTTCGTCCTCGACCAGCAATATGGTCTTTTCACTCATGTGTTCATGATCCTGCAGCCTGTCTTTGACGCCGCTATTACAACGAAGATTTATGACATGGCGGTGACATTGCAATGACTGCAACCGTCCCATACGCCTACCCGGGCCGTCATGCCACGGACACATTGCAAGGTTAAAGTGACGAATCCGTTAAGGGTTTGCAGTCCTTGGCCGGCACTGGATTCCCGGTTGCGCGGGAATGACATCGGATAGGGCGCCTGCATCGTGGCCCCGGAACCGGACTCCCGACGGTGAGGGAATGATGCCTCATTCCGAGCCCCACGCCGTCACTCCCGCGAAAGCGGGAGCCCAGGGAGCCCAGGGAGCCGACTTCCAGGCCGTCACTCCCGCGAAGGCGAGAGTCCAGAGATCTTCAGTCCGACACGAAACGACATTATCAGACCATCAAGAGAACGCCATGCGCATCCTGCTTTTGACCCTGTTGCTGCTGTCGACCTGCGCCGTGGCGGGAAATCCGGCACCGGTTCCGGATCCCGAGGCACAGGCCCACCGGTATCTGGCGCAGGACCCGCCGGCCCATGACCGGGCCAGAGCCCTGTTCATGCAAGCGGCCGAGCAAGGCTCACCCACCGCCATGGCATACCTGGGCTGGCTGTTCGAACACGGTCATGGGACGGCACCCGATGGTGAGCAAGCGGTGTACTGGTACAGCCGGGCCGCCCGGGCGGGTGCCCTGCCCTATGCCATGCATCTGGGCTGGATCCATCTCAAGGGAGAACTGATCCCACGGGACCGAGAGGCCTCGGAAGGCTGGTTCCGGTACGCCATTGAGCGGGGGCATGCACCCGCCCAGGTGGCGCTGGCCTCCATCCGGATCGCCGATGCCCTCGGCGGGCGCGATCCGGATCTGGCGCTGGAGGCGGAGGCCCTGCTGCTGTCGGCCCTGGAGGCCGGCGAATCCCTGGCCCTGTATTTCCTGGCCCGACTTTATATCGAAGGTATCGGCAGCGTGACGGCGGATGATGACAAGGCCTTCCACTACACCCGCCGAGGTGCGCAGGAAGGACATCCCCGCATGCAGGCCTGGCTGGCCATGATGCATGCCGACGGCCGGGGGGTGGCCGCCGACCCCGTGGCCGCCATCCAGTGGTCGAATCTGGCCGCGGCGGGAGGCGATGAACTGGGGATGGAACTGCACCGGGCACTGGAGTCCCGAGCCACGCCCGAGCAGATCCAGGAGGGCCGGGGCCGGGCCGTGGCGTGGGCGCTGTCCCATGGACAGCCGGACTGACAACCTCGACCCCGAGGAAACCTTTGTCTAAACTGCCTCACCCATTGAGGCGTGGACACCCTGTCCATGCGGATTACCGGTT
Source organism: Ectothiorhodospira lacustris (assembly GCF_022227785.1). Lineage (NCBI taxonomy): Bacteria > Pseudomonadati > Pseudomonadota > Gammaproteobacteria > Chromatiales > Ectothiorhodospiraceae > Ectothiorhodospira > Ectothiorhodospira lacustris. The sequence continues at coordinate 10,958 of NZ_JAJNQM010000093.1, forward strand.
GGGAGCAGTCAGATGAGACGCGTGATCTTCAATCAGAAAGGGGGGGTGGGCAAGTCCACCATCACCTGCAACCTGGCGGCCATCAGCGCCAGTCACGGCCTGCGGACGCTGGTCATCGACCTGGACCCCCAGGGCAATTCCAGCCATTACCTGATGGGCCAGGCCGCCGATACCTGCAAGCACACCATGGCGGACTTCTTTGCCTCCACCCTGGGCCTGTTCCGGCTCACCGGTCGCAGCGCCGCGCTGGAGCAATTCGTCAGTCCCACACCGTTCGACAACCTGAGCATCCTGCCCGCCAACCGGGAGTTGGAAAACCTGCAGACCAAGCTGGAGTCCCGCTACAAGATCTACAAGCTGCGCGATGCCCTGGACGCCATTG
>NZ_JAJNQM010000094.1:0-11230 GCF_022227785.1 Ectothiorhodospira lacustris
CCGGGTGAAGCCAGCGTACCAGCGCTTCAAGGCTCTGGATCCGGCCGGTGGTCATGTCGACCCGTGGTTGAAAATGCAGCAGGAACTCATCGCGTTCCAGGCCCCGGCGCAAGGCCTGCTCCAGCTGAAATTGTTCCTTGAGTTGCTTGTCCATGCTGGGGGTGAAGAAACAGTAGGCGCGTTCCCCGCCGTCGTTCTTGCTGCGGTGCAGGGCGGCATCGCCCCGGCGCATGAGTTCGTCCACGGTATCCGCATCCCCCGGGAAGAGGGCGATGCCGGTGCTGGCGGTGACCACCAGAGACTGGTCATGGATGTTCAGAGGTTGTTCCATCAGCTGATTGATGCGCTCAGCCAGATGCAGGGCATCCTGGGTCTGTGCCATATGCGCCTTGAGCAACAGGAAATGGTCTCCCCCCAGCCTTGCCAGGCTGTCTTCCTTGCCGAGCAGTCCCTTGAGTCGCCCGGATAGAATTCGAAGCAATTCATCCCCGGCGGCATGTCCCAGGGAATCATTGACGCGCTTGAGGTCATCGACATCGATGGAGAAGATGGCCAAATGATGCCTGTTGTGTCGGACCTTGATCATGGCCTGCTGAATGCACTCTCTCATCACGGACCGCTTGGGCAAGCCGGTGAGCGGGTCATAGTGAGCCAGGTAGCTGAGCTGCTCCGACAGGGCCTTGCGATCACTGAGGTCTTCGGACATCTTCACGAAATGGGTGATCTCCCCCTGGGCATTTTTCAGTGGCGTTAATGCCGCCTGTTCCCAGAAACGCTCCCCTGATTTCTTGCGAACGGACAGTTCCCCGCTCCAGATCCTGCCTGCGGACAGGTCATGCAGGATGTCATCAAGGCTGGGGGCCGTTGCTGAAGGTTCATCCGGATGGATCAGCGCAAGGGGATGACCCTGGATTTCGTCACGACTGAAACCGGTCAGCTGACTGAAACGGGCGTTGATGTATTCGATCCGGGCTTCCCGATCGGTAATCAGCACGATACTGGGGCTTTGCTCCACCACCAGCGCCAGGCGCTGGATGCGACTCTGTTGCCGGTTTTGCTCGGTGATATCGACCAGTCCGCCGTACAGATGGAGGCGCTCAGGTTCATGTGGTGATTGGATGCATTCCGTGGTGGCCCGCACCCAGCGGGGCGGGCCGATTTTGCTGCGCAGGCGCAATTCACAGCAGGAAGCCCGGCCGGGCTCAAGCTCAAGGATTTCCCGCTTGAAGACCGCCTGGTCCTCATCCATGACCAGGAATCCCCAGAAACCTCTGGCATGGATGTCTGCCGTGCCATATCCGGTCATGGACTGGATGGAGTCAGTGATCCAGTCGATGTGCAGCTCACCCTGATCATTTTTTCGGCACGAATAGGCGATGTCACTGGTGACGGCACAGATATGACGATAGCGTGCCTCGCTTTCCTGGAGCTCCTGCTGGGCACGACAGCGGATGATCATGCCGGCCAGATTTTCCGATACGACCCGCATCTGGTCGGGCTGTTCTTGCCAGTGGTGGTCCGGCAGCTGTCCGAAGGTTTCAAGCAGGAGCACGCCAAGGATTTCACCGTCGCTGATCATGGGCACCAGCCGGACCGAGCGGGCGTTGTCAGGGCTCAGCAGTCGATGTTCCCGGGCAAACTCGGGAGGTTGCCCGGGACCTTTTTCCAGCAGCAATACGTCGCGGGCACGCATGCGCTGGGTGGTCCAGGGCAGTTGGGTGGCGTGCAGTTGTTGCGCCGGACCGGGGCCGTGCTCATCGCCTGCCAGGCCGGACCAGTGATGGGTGAGTTCCAGGGCATTTCGATCTGCGGAATATTCCAGGATGCGGCATCGGTCCGCCTGGAAAAAATGCCCGATCTGTTGCAGCGCTTCCACCACGGCTGGGTCGAGGTGTTCAATGCGGGTGTTCACGAACAGGGACGAAATATTGGCCAGCATGGCCTGGAAGCGCAGTTGATGCTCCAGGGAGGCCTGCGCCTTCTGCCGGTCGGTGATGTCCCTGTTGATACCCCGATAACCCATGAACTGACCGTGGGCGTCCAGCACTGGATTACAGACATGCTCGACCCAGCGGGTCTCGCCTCCCTGGGTCAGGATGCGAAACTGCAGCGGGGTATTGGGTGCTTTGTCCGCGGCGCTCCTGTGTGTCTGGTAGCGGGGCAGGTCATCCGGGTGGATGATACGCTCCATCAGTCCGGAATCATTCATGAAGTCTTCCGAGCTGTAGCCGGTGATGCGCGCACAGGCCGGAGAAATATAGCGAAACTCCCCATCATGACCGAGCCAGAAATCCCAATCGGGGGAAAAGGCCGCCAGGATGCGATAATTGTCCTCACTCTCCTGCAGGCGGGCATAGGATTCCAGCAGAGCATCACGCTGCTGTATGAGCAGGGTCTGGTCCACGATACTGCAGATGAAACCGGGCTTGGCACCATCCGGTTCCGGCAGGCGAATCAGCGCAACATCGGCGATCAGGGGGCGGCCGTCGGTTCGCCGGAGGCGCACGGCCTGGCAGTCTGCCCGCCCATCATGGCGTGCCCTTTCCAGGGCGTTTTCCAGGAAACTTCTGTGCTTTGCCTCTGATAGCTGGGTAAACAGTCTTCGGTTGAGTGCCAGACACCGGTGAGCCGCACTGTTGGCGTCCTGCAGAAAGCCGGCCCAGTCGATCCGCAGGACCGGCAGCGGCAGTTCCTGATAGAGGCGGCTGAATCGGCTCAGGGCCAGTTCCGCTGCTTCCTGGCTCTCCAATAATGCCTCCTGCTGAATGCGCAGTTCGGCATGGTAGATATGCAGTTCCTCCAAGAGCGTCTCAACATCCAGGTCACCTCGTTTCAGAGCGAACAGGGTGCTGTCAAAACTGTGATCCCGCAGGATCTGCTTGGCTCGTTCGCGCAGGGTGGTGGCGTTGAGCAGAGGCATCTTGGAGGCCATGAATTATCCAAAGACCGCAGTATCAAAGGTCCCAGGTTACGACAAACAGACAATCGGGCGCACCCATGGCGCAGCAGGCCGTTTCCCGAACGACGGTGTTTTTGTGGACCAGTGATTGGAAAAGATGTTCAAAGGTTGCCGCGTAGTAATCACAGACCGGCTCATGGCTCTGGATTTCCTTGCAGATGGGGCCACCGGTAATACGCAGTTCCAGGGTCCGGCCGTGGTCGACCTGGAAGCGGCCGCTGCCGGTAAAGGTCCAGGCATTGCGTGAAATGGCGGCGAGCAGGATGCGACTCGCCGGTTTGGCGGGCAGTAGCCTGAGCAGTGTCTGAACGGGTTTGGGGATACGGTTGGCCAGCAGATACTCGGCGGTCAGATGCCCCGCTTCACGGGATACCGACCGTGCGTCCTCGGGGGTGAGGGTTTCCCGCATGACTCGATGCAAGGCGGTAACACCTTTTTCGTCCACCATCCGGGTGGGCGGTTCGGATAGATAATGGGCCAGCCCGGCAGTTTCGAAGATCCGCACAGTGACGGAATCCCCTTGCTGGCGGGTCAGTGCCTGGGCCATACGGGTGATGGAGTTGGGGCCGATGGTGCCTGGGATATGTGCGTGCGCTGTCATGGATGTTGAGCAGGTTCAGGAGCGAAAACGACTCGGGCCGGCAGCAAGACCAGTCCCTGGAGACTCCTTGTCAGGGTCATTGGCCACCGGGATGTTGGGTCGGATTGGGCGAAAGCAGGGCTCAGGCTGACGGGAGCGTAGTGCCCAGTTCCACAGCGCCTGCGAGGGCATGGGCAGCACCAGAAACCAATGTTCCAGGATAGCCAGAATCATCAGGATGGCCAGAAATGTTGCCATGGTGGCCTGGTGTGCGGAGACTTCGGGGCTCATGGCAGTCTGAACCAGTAGAACCGCAACCACCGTGGACACGGTGACTGAAACAGGGAACAGCAGATTCATGGGGCGCTTGCGGAAGTAACTCTCCAGATAGCGCAGGTGATCCGGCAGCCATTCTTCGTTGAGATTACGCACACCCAGAAAGACATTCAGCTTGGTGCTGGTGCGCATGACCCAGAGAATGAGGAAGGTGTACAGGCCCATCTGATTGGGGCTCCCCCAGGTCACCCATAGAATGGCGGCGGCACTGACCAGCAGTGCCAACTCGTGGTGGATGATGGCTTGGGTGGCATAGAGGAACCGTCGCCGGCCGCGGGCATTGTCCGGGCAGCGGGTGCGTCGGGAGCCTGTGATCAGCCCCATGAGGAAGCTCATTTCCACCCAGCCCCAGATCAGGATGGCGCAGGTGAAGGCGATATAGGCCCCGGCTACGGAAACATCCTGACTGGTGGCAGCCAGGCCGTACAGGGCCACGGCACCGAGGAGGGTGGCGCCGAGCATGCTCCAGCGATAGGTATGACGGGGGAGTCCGTCCAGATAGATGATCGCCCCGGTGCTGAACCACCAGAGGAAGACCACGTAGAGAATTGGCAGGCCGAACTGTGTCACGGATTCAGTTTACCCGGTTTCGCGGCCTTGCGCGCAGCAAGGGCTGCTGTGGTCAGGAATCCCTGGCAGCGTCCAGAAGCTTGCCGAATGCGGCGGCGTTGGTGGAGCCGAAGGCATTGAGTTCGTAGCGCAGGCCGGTGGCGGGATCCTCAAGGGTCAGGCTGCCGTTGGACCATCGTGTCAGGCGCAGGGGCGAGGGATCACGCTTTTCCGCCTCGGTACGGCGATCAAGGGCGATGATGCGGACAACGGTGCGCATGAATCCGCCTTCAGCGGGGCTGAGCACCTGAAGCACCTGATCGTTGGAAGCATCCAGAACGGCCAGGTAGCCGCCGGGACGGTCTTCGGTACGCAGATTCAGGGTTTGTATCGCAGCGCCCCGGGACTCGCTTGAGTCGGTGAGCTCTGCCTGGAGAGGGGCCGACCTGGTGGCGGTGGCGCTGGCGCCGAGGTAGTACACCCCGACTCCCAGCACCACCACCAGGACGCACACTCCGGTGAGTACCAGCGTCTTTCTGGATCGATGGCTCGCCGGATTCTTGCTCATGATGCAGTCTGGTTTGAAGTCTGGTTGGTAACGGTACTGCGTGCGGAACCGGACAGCATGCCCGTCAGCTCCGGTCTGGCAGTGGGATCCGCCGGCACATATTCACCATGGATTGCCTTGCCCAGCAGCTCGGCGACACGCTTGGCATCGGGTATGCAACGCATCATGGGCTGAGGGGTGAGCAGACGCCAGGGGCGAACATGGGGCCACATGATCAGGTAGGACACCCGTTCCGATGGTTCCAGTACCAGAGAAATATCACCCGTCCCGTCGGAATAAGCCTTGAGTGAAGCCGACTGGATTACCCGGTAAGGGAGGTTTACCGACAGCTGGATGGCAACCCCGAAGCGGATGACGATACGACGATTCGTGATGGTATAGACCGTGGCTCGCGCCATCAGCCACGCCAGCAGGTAGAGCAGGGCTACCGCGGTCACGGACAGGGTAAAGACCAGGGCAATGGAACCCAGTGCCTCCGGAATGGAGGCCCCTTGCATCAGGCTGTAGCTGCCCCGGGCGGCAAGAAAGATACCCAGATAGACCATGACCTTTCTGACATGAAAGGCCCGCCGGGCGAGGGCGCCCCACAGGGGGGCGCCTTGCCACAGTATGTGCTCCCCCTCGGGGGGGAGCTCGGGCAGACCACGGATCGGTTCAGGAGCGTGGTCGTCGTGACTCACAGGAAGGCTTCCCTGCGTTCCTTGGAGGCATAGAAGTGACCACCGCCGAAGTAGGCCATGATGCGGTCTTCTTCCAGGCGGGTAACGGACTCGGCGTTACGGATCACAGGGGCGTCGGCAAAGTGATGGGACATCACGGATACCACGCGGACCTCGAAGGGACGACCGTCGATCATGCGTTCACCCAGGCCGGCACCAGCCTTGGCCTTGGCGGCACGGGCCACCTTGGCAAGGAACATCGGTACCAGCACGGTACGGCTGGCGATATCGGAATTGACTTCCACTTCCAGGTAACGGGGCATGGCTTCGGAGCGGTCCACCCAGATGTCGCGCACGGTACCGGCCACCTTGCCGTCGGCCGCATAGACGGGCATGCCGCGGGGATCGGGGTCACGGGAGGGCACACCGAAGCCGTGGCTGGTGACGCGCATGGGGACGATACGGGGCGTGCCGTCCATGGTGACGTCGGGCTCGTCGGCGCGCTGTGCCCAGGAGGCGGGGCCAACACCGTCGATCATGGGGTTGCCGGTGGGCTCCAGCGGGGAACCGGGGAACTTGTTGGCCGGCTTGGCATGGACTTCACGGGTGTCGGGGTTGCCGTTGGCGATGATGATGGCGCCGCCGTCAGCGGTCAGGAATTGCTTGGGACCCGGCGCGGGCGGGAAGCCCTGGACCGTGATGTAGGGGGAACGATCAGATTCCAATGGGTACCCCTCCCGCTTGTTTTCGCGGTGGAGGTAATAGACTAGGCCTGCAAAGAAGAACCAGAAGACGTACAGCGTGACTTGCGCGACATCCATATATTCAGTAATGGCACCGGTTGGCATTGCATTTCCTCCAGGTTTCGAGTGGCTTAGCCGGGGAAGTCGGCCATGCCGAACCTCGATGAAGATTGCTCTCGGGAAACGCTCTTGCTGCGCACGAGCGGTCCGATCGCGATGAGTGTGGCAAACAACAACACTATTTCAATATGGTAGACCACCGCATAGCCAATTTCCGGACCGGTCAGGGACGGACCCAGCAGTTCCCTGCTGGTCATGGCATTGACGACGTCGCGGATCACACCCCCCAGGATGATTCCCAGACCCAGGGCGGTTGCCTGAACGGCGCCCCAGGCACCCAGCGCGATACCGCTTTGTCCACCATTCTCCCGGCTCATGGCCGCAATCAATGTGCCCACGGCGAAAAAGCCTGTACCGAAACCGATGCAAGTGGCACCGATCCGGAACAGCAACGCCGAATCCATGGGTGCTGCAAGGATCACCGCCGTGAACGCACCAATGCCGATCAGTGCGCCCAGGGCCGAGAGCCGATAAGGGTTCCCGCCGCGGTTGAGCCACCAGGCCGCAAGGGCCAGGGAGGCCAGGGTGCCGCCCGCAAGTAAAGCCGTCAGTGTCGTCGTGGCACTGACGGACAACCCCAGAATTTCTCCGCCGTAAGGCTCCAATAATATGTCCTGCATCTGGAAACCGGCCGTTCCCAGCCCCACCACCACGAGAAAGCGCGCCGCATGGCTTTGACTCATGTAATTGCGCCAAGCCTCCTTGAAAGGCTGTCGCGGTGCGTTTTTCGAGGTGCGTGCAGGGTTACGCGCCTCTTGTTTCCATAATGCCAGACAATTTACAAGGAAAGTCACGACAGCCGCGCCTTGTATGACCTGGATCAGTTTCATTTCGCTGAAATCGATCAGGAGGGCACCGAGGGTGAGTGCGCTGATCAGCATGCCCACCAGCAGCATGGTGTAGAGCAGGGCGACCACCCGTGGGCGCTTGTCTTCCGGGGCCAGATCGGTGGCCAGCGCCAGCCCCGCGGTCTGGGTGGTGTGCAGGCCGGCGCCGGTGAGGAAGAAGGCAAGTGCGGCCGCCGCGGGGCCGGCCCATTCAGGCCCCATCTCGCCGCCGGTGGACATGAGCAGCAGGGCAAAGGGCATGAAGGCGAGGCCGCCGAACTGCATCAACGTCCCTATCCAGATATAGGGGACACGTCGCCAGCCCAGGGCGGAACGATGGGTGTCGGAGCGGTGGCCGATCAGGACGCGGAAGGGCGCGACCAGGACGGGCAGGGCGACCATCAGGGCCACCAGGGCCGCCGACATGCCCAGTTCCACGATCATGACGCGGTTGAGGGTGCCGGTCAGCAGGACGATGGCCATGCCCACGGAGAGCTGGAACAGGGACAGGCGCATCAACCGGGCCAGGGGAAGGTCCCGGGTGGCCGCGTCGGCGAAGGGCAGAAAGCGCGGCCCTACACGGGACAACGCCTTGGCGATCTGTCGACTGACGGTTTTCACGTCACATCATTCCTGCCTGTGCTCAGTTCCAGCGCCTGGGAAGTATAGAACCCCTTGGAAATGCGATGGGTCCGCATGGGTTTCCAGCCGTCGAGGGCAGGTTCGGCGGCAATCAGGCGCAGCAGCTTTTTCTCGGAGACGGGCTCGATGGCGGGGGATCGGTCGCTCTTGGGGAAGATCTTGCCCACGGCATGCATGACGGCCAGGGCCGGGGTGCGGGGGGCGAAGGTGAACAGCAGTCCGGCATGGGTGCGTGCGGCCAGGACGGAGAGGGCCTGGACGATGTCCTGAGACTGGTAGTGGATCAGGGAATCCATGGCCACCACGTAGTCAAACTCCCCCAGTTTGGGGTCCAGGTAGTCGCCTACATGGAACTTGATCTCGCCGGTGCCCAGATCCTCGGATTCGGCGCGCTCGCGGGCCATGTCCACCAGGTTCTGGGACAGGTCGATGGCGATCACGTGGGCGCCGCGCCGGGCGGCCTCCACGGAGAGCATGCCGGTGCCGCAGCCCGCATCCAGTACCCACTTGCCCGTGAGGTCCTGGGGCAGCCACTCCAGCAGGGTGTTGCGCATCTGCTCCCGGCCGGCGCGTACCGTGGCACGGACGCGACCCAGAGGGGTGTCGGAGGTCAGTTTTTTCCAGGCATCGACGGCGGTCCGGTCGAAGTAGGTTTCCAGCTGGCCGCGTCGCTTCTGATAAGAGGAAGAGGGCATCAGGCAAATCCGTGTCAGTCAAAAATAGGCAGCGTAGGTCCCGATTATAGTAGCCGACGGGGAAGTCCTCATCCCCGCCGGCCATCTATCCTGATCAGGGACAGGGCATGCATGGAGCTGGTGTCGGTATGCGTCACCGGCCAAAGTGTGCCTTGGCGTCGTAGAGGGTGTCGATTTCGATACGGCTGATCCCCCGTTCCTTGGCGAAGCGTTCGGTATTGCGTCGTGCCTTGCCGCGCACGAAGAAGGGGATCTTGCGCAGTTCCTTTTCCGCATCCGGCGACCAGACCGGCTCGCCGTCCGTCGGCGCCGCCTCAGGCTCCGGTTCCTGAATGTTCGCGGTGGGGCTTGCGGCCGCAGGGGTGGTTCCGACAGTACGGGTTTCCGTTGGCGCACTGGCGCCCAGGTGGGAAGGCCCGGCTTCGGCGTGGAATTCAAAGTCTTCGCGGAACATGCCCAGCAGGTGTTCTTCCAGCCCCATCATCAGGGGGTGTACCCAGGTGTCGAAGAGCACGTTGGCCCCACCAAAGCCCATCTGCGGGGCATAGCGGGCGGGGAAGTCCTGCACATGGACCGGCGCGGAGATGACGGCGCAGCCCACGCCCAAGCGCTTGGCGATGTGCCGCTCCATCTGAGTGCCCAGGACCAGTTCCGGGTGCAGTTCAGCCACCTGGGCTTCCACTTCCAGATAGTCGTCGGTAATCAGGGGCTCGATGCCGTATTGCTTGGCCGCCTCGCGCACCTCCCGGGCAAATTCGCGACTGTAGGTGCCCAACCCTACTACGGTGAAGCCGAATTCCTCGGTGGCGACCCGCGCCGCGGCCACCGCATGGGTGGCATCACCGAAGATGAACACCCGTTTCCCGGTGAGATAATTGGAGTCCACCGAGCGTGAGTACCAGGGCAGGCGGGAATCAGCGTCCCGCAGGGCAGGCTCCGGGTCGACGCCGGCCAGTGCGGCCGCTTCGGCAATGAATTCGCGGGTGGCGCGGACCCCGATGGGCACGACCTTGGTGAAGGGCTGTTTGAACATGCGTTCCAGCCACTTGGCGGCGGTGGCGGCGATCTCCGGGTAGAGGACCACGTTGAAATCGGCTTCGCCCAGGCGTGTGATGTCCATCGGTGTGGCACCCATGGGGGCGGTCACATGGACGTCGATACCGAGGGTGTTCAGCAACCGGGTGATTTCCTGAACGTCATCCCGGTGTCGGAAACCCAGGGCCGTGGGACCCAGGATATTGCAGCGCGGCCGTTGTCCTTCAGGGCGGGCGGGACGCTCGGCGCCCGGTGCGGGGGCATGTGAGCCCGCCAGACCGCGCACGAGCTGGTAGAAAGTCTCCGAGGCTCCCCAGTTTTCCTTGCGCTGGTAGGAAGACAGCTCAAGCGGGATGGCGGGGACAGGCAGGCCCAGACCCTTGGCCAGACCGCCCGGATCATCCTGAATCAGCTCTGCGGTACAGCACGAACTGACCAGCATTGCCTGGGGCTTGAAGCGCGCGCAGGCCTCCCGGGCCGCTTCCATGAACAGCTCGGCCGTGTCCTGGCCCAGATCACGTCCCTTGAAGGTGGTGTAGGTCACCGGTGGACGCTTGTCGCGTCGCTCGATCATGGTGAACAGCAGATCCGCGTAGGTGTCACCCTGCGGTGCATGAATCACATAATGGAGGCCTTCCATCCCGGTGGCCACGCGCATGGCGCCCACATGGGGTGGGCCTTCATAAGTCCAGACCGTCAGTTGCACGACATCAGACTCTCAGTTTGGCCTTCCGCAGCAGCGGACGGGCGAAAAGTTCAGCAAGGTCAGCCGCCTGGTCGTAGCCCTGGATGGGCGTGAAGACCAGTTCGATCGACCATTTGGTGGTGATGCCTTCGGCTTCCAGCGGATTGGCCAGGCCCAAGCCGCAGACCGCCACATCAGGCTGTGCGGCCCGGCAACGGTCGAGCTGGTTGTCCAGGTGCTGACCTTCGCTCAGGGTGATGCCTTCGGGCAGCAGTTCCAATTCTTCCGCCAAGTGCCGGCGGTGCAGGTGCGGGGTGCCGATCTCCAGCAGTTCCATGCCGGCTTCCCGGTGCAGGAAACGGGCCAGCGGAATCTCCAGCTGGGAATCCGGGAACATGAACAGGCGTTTGCCTGCCAGCTGTTCACGCATGCGGGCCATGCCGCGGCGGGCGCGTTCAATGCCGGGAGCGGTCACCTTGTCGAACCGTTCCGCGGCGACACCGAAGGTGTCCGCCACCGCCCTGAGCCAGCGGGTGGTGCCTTCCTCGCCCAGGGGGAAGGGAGCGGCAATGCGGGTGGCACCCCGCTTTTCCAGGCAGCGCGCGGTATCCGCCAGGAAGGGCTGGGCCAGGATATAGCGGGTATTGGGACCAACGGCTGGCATCTCGCGGGAGTTGCGGGCCGGCAGGAACTGCACCCGGGTGATGCCCATGTCTTTGAACAGGCGCATGAACTGATCTTCCACCACGTCCGCCAGGGTGCCTACGACCAGCAGGTCGGGTGCGCTGTCGGCGGGGGCCTGCGGCAATTCAGGGACCAGCGCCGCCAGGCA
>NZ_JAJNQM010000095.1:0-11032 GCF_022227785.1 Ectothiorhodospira lacustris
CAACTGGGAGCTGAATGTGGCCTATGTGCTGGCCAGCCCCCAGGGAGAACTGGGGCCTGTGCGACTGCGGGCGGCGATGAGCCTGGGGCTGTCCTATGCCTTCGGCAATCCGGCCTATGAGGATGGCCCCAAGGATGATCCGGAGCGGCGTTACCGTTTCCAGAATTACAATGGCTACGAAGTGGAGTGGGGGCTGGTGAGGTATCCTCAGTTGAGCTTCATCACCCGGGTACATCACCGGTCCGGGATCTATGGTGTGATTGCCCCTCGGCGGGTAGGCTCCAATTTCGTGACCTTCGGGCTGCGGTATCACTGGTAAACATCAGGATTGGATCCAACCCATGCGCAAAACCTTGCTCGTCACCGGCGGCGCCGGTTTCATCGGCTCCGCCGTGGTCCGTGAGCTGATCACATCCACCGATCACCGGGTGGTGGTGGTGGACAAGCTCACCTATGCGGGCAACCTGGAATCCCTGGCCCCCGTGGCCGACAGTGACCGCTATCACTTCATCCATGCCGACATCTGCGATGCCCGGGCCATGGCGGCGGCCTTTCGCGATCACGCGCCGGACATCGTCATGCACCTGGCGGCAGAGAGCCATGTGGATCGCTCCATCGACGGCCCGGCGGCCTTCATCGAGACCAACATCGTCGGTACCTATACCCTGCTGGAGGCCGCCCGCGGCTACTGGAAAGCCCTGCAGACCGACCGGCCCGACAAGGCCGACGGGTTCCGCTTCCATCACATCTCCACCGACGAGGTCTACGGCGACCTGGAAGGCCCGGACGGCTTGTTCACCGAAACCACGCCCTATGCCCCCAGTTCCCCCTACTCCGCCAGCAAGGCCGGTTCCGATCACTTGGTGAGGGCCTGGCAGCGCACCTACGGCCTGCCGACCCTGGTCACCAACTGCAGCAACAATTACGGTCCCTACCACTTCCCGGAAAAACTCATCCCGCTGATGATCCTCAATGCGCTGGCGGGCAAGCCCCTGCCGGTCTACGGCGACGGTGGTCAGATCCGCGACTGGCTGTATGTGGAGGACCACGCCCGCGCCCTGATCCTGGTGGCCTCCCAGGGGCAGCCCGGCGAGACCTACAACATCGGCGGCCATAATGAAAAGACCAACCTAGAAGTGGTGCATACCCTGTGTGACCTGCTGCAGACGGTGCAGCCCCCCGCCTTCGGGGGTCATTATCGAGACCTGATCACCTTCGTGCAGGACCGCCCCGGCCATGACCGGCGCTATGCCATCGATGCCGGCAAGATCGAGCGGGAACTGGGCTGGACACCCCGGGAGACCTTCGAATCCGGCCTGGGCAAGACGGTGCGGTGGTATCTGGACAACGCCTCCTGGTGGCAGCATGTGCTGGACGGCAGCTACCAGGGAGAACGACTGGGGACCGGCGTATGAACATCCTGATCCTGGGTGCCACCGGCCAGGTGGGTTTTGAACTGCTGCGGGCCCTGTCTCCGCTGGGATCGTTGATCGCTCCCACCCGTGCCCAACTGGACCTGTCCAGTCCGGATGCGGTGGCCGGGGCCTTGCGGGCCATCCGTCCGGAACTGATCGTCAACGCCGCTGCCTGGACGGCGGTGGACGCGGCCGAGACGCAGCGCGAGGCGGCCTTTCGCCTGAATGCCGAACTGCCGGAACAGCTGGCCTGCTTTGCCGCCATCGCCGGCATTCCACTGATCCACTATTCCAGTGACTATGTCTATCCCGGCGACGGGGATGCACCCTGGCGGGAAGACAGTCCCACCGGGCCCCTGTCCGTGTACGGGGAAAGCAAGCTGGCGGGGGATCAGGCGGTGATGGACGGCGGGGCCGCTCATCTGATCTTCCGCACCAGTTGGGTGTACAGCGCCCGGGGCAACAATTTCATGAAGACCATGCTGCGGCTGGGCCAGGAACGGGACAGCCTGAAGGTGGTGAATGATCAGATCGGCGCGCCGACCCCGGCCCGTCTGATTGCCGAGGTCACCGCCCTGGCGGTCTACCGGCGGCGGCTGGGGCGGGGCATCGAGGGGCTGTATCATCTGGCGCCCCATGGGGAGACCAGTTGGCATGGGTTTGCCTGCGAGATCTTCCGACGGGCGGCAGAGTCGGGGATGGCATTGAAACTCACCCCGGCCCAGGTGGCGGCGATCCCCAGCAGTGATTACCCCACCCCGGCACGGCGGCCGGGCAATTCGCGGTTGTGCGTGAAGAAGCTGGAGACCGATCTGGGCATCGAGCTACCCCACTGGGAGCCGCAGTTGTTGCTGACTCTAAGGGAGCTTTGACGACTCACCCTCCCTGCGAGCTGTAGCCCTTTTCTTCCCGCCCGGTTTCCGGCGGCTCACCGGCGCCCTGCTCCGCCAGACGCCCTTCCAGGGCGCGGATCGCGGCGTCGGTGGAGGGGAACATGAACCCCTCCCCCACCTGCTCATACAGACCGGTGCGCTTCATCACCTCCACCACCTGGGGCTTGAGACCGGCAAACACCAGACTGATGTCCCGGTTGCGCAGCCGCCAAATCAGATTGCGCACCACTTCCTCCCCCGAGGCATCCAGCTCATTGATCCCGGAGGCGATGATGATCACGTAACGGGCCTTGGGGTGACGCGCCAACAGGCCCAGCATGGCGTCTTCGAAATAGGGCACGTTGGCAAAGTACAGCGAACCGTCGAAACGAATGATGCAGATGCGCTCTTCCTCACCCTTGCCGTGGATGCGGGCATCCGCCAGGGTGCCCTCCGGGGTGCGGGCCAGTTCATACACCCGGGGATGCATGGTCCGGTACAGATACAGCACCAGGGCCAGACCGGCGCCGATCAGGATGCCCTTGTCCAGGCTCGGTGCCAGGGCCAGGGTGGCGGCAAAGGTGACCAGGGCCGCCATGCCGTCATGCCAGTGGGCCGCCCAGGACTGGCGCAACCCCCGCAGGTTCAGCAGGCTGGCCACGGCCATGATGATGATCCCCGCCAGCACCGCCTGGGGCAAATGGTACAGCCAGGGGGTGAAGAACAGGATCACCAGTAGCACCAGCAGGCCGGTGAAGATGGAGGACATGCCGGTACGCGCCCCGGAGGCCAGGTTGATGGCCGAGCGTGAGAAGGAACCGCTCACCGGATAGGCCTGACTGAAGCTGCCCACCACCTTGGCCAGCCCCTGGCCGATGAGTTCCTGGTTGGGGTCGATGCGCTGGCCGGTGCGGGTGGCCATGGCCTTGGCAATGGCGATGGCCTCGGTAAACCCCACCAGGGCGATGACGAAGGCAGTGCTCAGTAATGCCGTCACCATGTCCCAACTGAGCTGTGGCAGGGTCAGGGGCGGCAGGCCGGCGGCCACCTGCCCCACCACGTGACCCCCGCCATTGAGATGGATGAGATTGTCGCGCACGGCGGTGATGCGCCAGACGGGACCTTCCGGTGCCAGCCCCGGTGGCAGCTGATCGGCCAGGTAGAACCCCGGATGCTCGCCCCCGGCCCGGCGCAGGGGCAGCCCATGGAGTTCCCGCTGCAGGTGGCTGATGGTCTCGGCCCGACGCCGGCTGTCGTAGATGAGCACATCCACCTGATGGCGATGATTCAGGGCCTCCATGGGCGGCAGTTCGTCCAGGGTCTTTTTCAGGGTGCGGATCTGGGCATCCTCGGTCCTGAGTACCGTTTTCTGGGTATCGAGTTGGATCACCAGTTCCTGCACCTGGCCGGAGCGGATGTCTTGCAGGGTGATGGACTGGGTCTTCTCAAAACCGACGGCCCAGCTGATGACCGTGGCCATGACCACCACCACCAGCACCCCGGGCACCCGGGGAAAGCGCCGGCGCAGCCCCCACATGGCGAGCATCGCCCCCAGGCCCATGGCCAGGGTGGGCAGATGGGCCTGGGGGATCTGCATCAGCATGGCCCCGATGTCCTGCAGGAACACCCCGCCGGAGATCATGGGTACGCCGAGGATCTGGTTGACCTGGGAGAGCACGATGATGATGGCGGCGGCGTTGGTGAAACCGACGATGACCGGGTGGGAGATGAAGCTTACCAGGACCCCCAGTCGCAGTAGCCCCATGCCCAACTGCAACAGTCCCACCAGCAAGGCCAGGCTGATGGCCAGAGTGATGTATTCCATGGAGTCCGGGGCTGCCAGGGGGATCAGCGCCGAGGCGGTGAGCAGGGAGACGATGGCCGCCGGACCGGTGGCCAGTTGGCGGGAAGAGCCCCACAAGGCGGCCACCATCACCGGCAGGAAGGCGGCATAGAGTCCGTAGACGGCGGGCAGTCCCGCCAGCTGGGCATAGGCCATGGACTGGGGAATGAGCACCATGGCCACGGCCAAGCCCGCCATCAGGTCAGCCCGCAGGCTGCCGAGGGTCATGGGAAACCAGGTCAGGAAAGGAAACAGGCGTTTGAGGAGGGGCGAGGGGCTGGGGGGCATGGTCCTGAGAGGGTTGGATGCTCAGTTCATGCCAAAAAGTTTAACACTTATAACTCGTCACTTCCCGATAAAGCCTTTTTGGATGTTCTGCGTCAGTGATTCCTGGATCCCCAGACATCCCCAGGCCCTCAGGCGTCATTCCGGACCCTCAGGCGTCATTCCGGACCCAAAGAGGCCATTCCGGACCCTCAGGCGTCATTCCCGCCCCCATAGAAGTCATTCCCGCGAAAGCGGGAATCCAGGTCACAGACCGAAAACCCTGGGCTCCCGCTTTCGCGGGAGTGACAAGATTAGAGAGTTTCTCGTCACTCCCACACCCCGATTCATCACCCCCACCCTGGTTCGTCATTCCCGCGAAAGCGGGAATCCACGTCAGGGAATCCACCCTGATCCTCATTCAACAAACCATAAGCTATAACTTATACATACAATCATCATAATTGATTATCTATTATACCCATAGATCATGTAGTCTCTTTTCCATCGAGTTTCGGTACGCTTTACCCACGACCCGGCTTGACCCGGGACGTGGTTCAAAACATCAAGCCCAAAGGAGTCGATGATGGCAGTCAAGACCTACAGTGCCGGTGTGAAAGATTACCGCCAGACCTACTGGACCCCGGAATACACCCCCCGGGATACCGATATCCTCGCCTGCTTCAAGGTGACCCCGCAGCCGGGCGTGGATCGCGAGGAAGCCGCTGCCGCAGTGGCCGCCGAATCCTCCACCGGCACCTGGACCACCGTGTGGACCGATCTGCTCACCGACCTGGATCACTACAAGGGTCGCGCCTACCACATCGAGGACGTACCCGGTGACGATGAGTGCTTCTACGCCTTCATCGCCTACCCCATCGACCTGTTCGAGGAGGGCTCGGTGGTGAACGTGTTCACCTCCCTGGTGGGCAACGTGTTCGGTTTCAAAGCCGTGCGCGCCCTGCGTCTGGAAGACGTGCGCTTCCCCATCGCCTACGTGATGACCTGCGGCGGCCCGCCCCACGGTATCCAGGTGGAACGGGACATCATGAACAAGTACGGCCGGCCGCTGCTGGGCTGTACCATCAAGCCCAAACTGGGTCTGTCCGCCAAGAACTACGGCCGCGCCGTGTACGAATGTCTGCGCGGCGGCCTGGACTTCACCAAGGACGATGAAAACGTCAACTCCCAGCCGTTCATGCGCTGGCGCCAGCGCTTCGACTTCGTCATGGAGGCCATCAGCAAGGCCGAGATGGAGACCGGTGAGCGCAAGGGCCACTACCTGAACGTGACCGCCCCCACCCCGGAAGAGATGTACAAGCGGGCCGAGTACGCCAAGGAAATCGGCGCCCCCATCATCATGCACGACTACATCACCGGCGGTTTCTGCGCCAACACGGGTCTGGCCAACTGGTGCCGCGAGAACGGCATGCTGCTGCACATCCACCGCGCCATGCACGCGGTCATGGACCGGCATCCGCGCCACGGCATCCACTTCCGGGTATTGGCCAAGATCCTGCGCCTGTCCGGCGGCGACCACCTGCACACCGGCACCGTGGTGGGCAAGCTGGAAGGCGACCGCGCCGCCACCATGGGCTGGATCGACCTGCTGCGTGAATCCTATATCAAGGAAGACCGTTCCCGCGGCATCTTCTTCGATCAGGACTGGGGCTCCATGCCCGGCGTCTTCGCGGTGGCCTCCGGCGGCATCCACGTCTGGCACATGCCGGCCCTGGTCACCATCTTCGGCGACGACTCGGTGCTGCAGTTCGGTGGCGGCACCCTGGGCCATCCCTGGGGCAACGCCGCCGGCGCCTCCGCCAACCGGGTGGCCCTGGAGGCCTGCGTGCAGGCCCGCAACGAAGGACGTGAACTGGAGAAGGAAGGCAAGGACATCCTCACCGCCGCCGCCCAGCATAGCCCCGAACTCAAGATCGCCATGGAAACCTGGAAAGAGATCAAGTTCGAGTTCGATACCGTGGACAAGCTGGACGTGCAGCACCGCTGAGCGGCCTTGCCGGGGGCGGCCGTCGAGCCGCCCCGCCCCCCAGACACTGAACAGAGGATAAGACCATGTCCGAGATCCAGAGCTTCAATCAGTCCGAAAAGTACGAGACCTTCTCCTACCTGCCGCAGATGACCGCCGACCAGGTGCGCAAGCAGGTGGAATACATGATCAGCAAGGGCTGGAACCCGGCCATCGAACACAGCGAACCGGAAAATGCCTTCGGCTCCTTCTGGTACATGTGGAAGCTGCCCATGTTCGGCGAGCAGTCGGTGGATACGGTGCTGGCCGAAGTGGAGGCCTGCAAGAATGAGCATCCCGATCACCTGGTGCGCGTGATCGGCTATGACAACTTTGCCCAGTGCCAGGGAACGTCCTTCGTCGTCCATCGCGGCGAGTAGGCTTTCTCCTCACCCCAACCCCTCTCCCCTTGGGGGAGAGGGGCCTTGGTTCTCCGGGAGTGACTCATGCACGACATCATCCGCGATTATCAGATCAAGGAAGAACCCTACTACCGCGCCGTCAGCGATGAGGTGGCCTTGTACGAGGCCGCCTATGCCGTGCGCATGCCCATGATGCTCAAGGGTCCCACCGGCTGCGGCAAGACCCGCTTCGTGGAATACATGGCCTGGAAGCTGGGCAAGCCCCTGATCACCGTGGCCTGCAACGAGGATATGACCGCCTCGGATCTGGTGGGCCGCTACCTGCTGGATGCCGACGGCACCCGCTGGCAGGACGGCCCCCTCACCCTGGCCGCCCGGCACGGCGCCATCTGCTACTTGGACGAAGTGGTGGAGGCCCGTCAGGATACGGTGGTAGTGATCCATCCCCTCACCGACAACCGCCGGGTGCTGCCGCTGGAAAAGAAGGGCGAACTGGTGCGCGCCCATCCCGACTTCCAGCTGGTCATCTCCTACAACCCCGGCTACCAGAGCCTGATGAAGGATCTCAAGCAGTCCACCAAGCAGCGCTTCGGCGCCCTGGATTTCGAGTATCCGGAAGCGGATCTGGAGGCAGAGATCGTCGCTCACGAGACCGGTGTCTCCACCCAAGTGGCAAAGAAGCTGGTGAGCGTGGCGGAACGGGCCAGGAATCTGAAGGGCCATGGCCTGGATGAAGGCATCTCCACCCGCATGCTGGTCCATGCCGGCTCCCTGATCGCCCGCGACGTGGAGCCCCTGGCCGCCTGCCGCATGGCTCTGGTGCGTCCCCTCACCGACGATCCGGACATGCGCGACGCCCTGGACGCGGCGGTCACCACCTTTTTCTGATGCCCTGACGCGGGAAGAGGAGCAGGCCCATGAGCGTCCATCTGGAAGACTACCCCGAACTGCTGGAAGACCTGGGCGGCCATGCCGTCGAGGTGCTGGAATCGGCCTGGCAGGAAGCGGTGCGCAGCTTCAGCTCCGCGGGCCTGAAAAACTACTACATGGAAGGCGCCCGCGCCCTCCATGCCCTGGGCAAGGGCACCGAACCCGTGGCGGCCTTCGTCCAGGAAAGCCCCGTGGTGGCCCGGGAACTGGGGGAAGACGCAGTGATGGACCTGATCGAGGCCGTCATCAAGCTCTCGTCCAAGACCAGCGGTGCGGTCATCAGCCTGGTGATCGCCACCAGCCCGGTGGCCTCCCGGCGGCTGGCGGACCCCACCCTGTTCAAGGGCTATCTGCGCCTGCTGGACAATCTGGTGGCCCAAGTACCCCGGGGCGTACGGCCCATGCTGGAGCACCTGGACCCGCTGCTCACCCACCTCACCCTGGGCGGCTTGCGCCGCTGGGCCCTGTGGGGGGCCAAGGTCCATGGCCGGGATTTCAAGGCCCAGACCGCCTATTTCGGGCTGGAAACACCCGAATCCCGCTCGGTGTTCCAGAACGAACGGCGCGGCACCTTGTTCGTGGATGTGCAACGACGGATCAACATGTACCTGCGCGCCCTCTGGGCCAGGGACTTCTTCCTGCGCCCTACCAGCGGTGACTTCGAGTCCCGCGAGGGTGTGCGTCCCTTCATCGACGGCTTCACCCTCTACGTACCCGATGCCTATGACGACGCGTTCGGCATCAGCGGCCTGCAAATCTATCGGGCCACGGCCGCCCATGCGGCGGCCCACCTGGTCCACAGCCGCACCCGCATGCCGGCGGATAATCCCGGGGGCCTCACCGGCATGCTGGTGGGCTTGTTCGAGGATGCCCGGGTAGAGACCCTGGCCCTGGCCGTCTTCCCCGGCCTGCGCCAGCTCTGGGTGCCCATGCATGTGAGTGGCCCGGATGACGGTGACGGAACCACCGCCCTGCTGGGCCGCGCCGCACGCGCCCTGCTGGACCCCGACTACGCGGACCCGCACCCCTTCGTGCAACTGGCACGGGTGCAGTTCGACGCCGCCGCCACAGACCTGACCCGTCACGGTCTGGCCTGGGATCTGGCCCATCGGCTGGCCCCGGCCTTCCCTACCGACGAGCCTTTCAGCAGCCGCCATCATCACATTCCGGTGCTGTACCGGGATGACAACCGCTATATCTGGGCCCTGGGCGAGCAGGAGGATGTGGACCTGATCCGCCTCCGGGAGCAACCCCAGGTGCGGCGCAATGTCACCCTCATGGAGATGGTCAACGGCCTGGACGTGCCCTTTGCCGGGGATGATGCCCAGGAGATCTGGACCCTGAGCACGGAATTCTTCTGCGACGAGGAGGAGACCAGCCTCAACGAGCAGGAGGGCAAGCCGCCGGTATCACCCCCGTTCCATTACCCGGAATGGGATTACCAGATGCAACTGGAGCGTCCCCACTGGTGCACTCTGCTGGAACGCCGTCCCCGGGCCGGAGATCCGGCCGAGATCGACGCGGTGGCGCAGCGGCACAAACCGCTGATCAGCCGCATGAAATACCTGATCGAAGCCATGCAGCCCCAGGGGGTGCAGCGGTATCGGCGCCAGCCGGACGGGGATGAGCTGGATCTGAACGCGGCGGTGGAGTCCCTGGTGGATCTGCGCATGGGGCGGCAGCCGGACACCCGGGTGCATATCCGCACCGAGCGCAAGGTGAGGGACCTGTCGGTACTGGTGCTGATCGACCTGTCCGAATCCACCAACGACAAGGTGCGCGGCACCGACAACACGGTACTGGATCTGGCCCGGGAGGCCACGGCACTGCTGGCGGGGGCCTTGTCGAAGATCGGCGACCCCTTCGCCATTCACGGCTTTGATTCCGACGGCCGGCACGACGTGGAGTATTACCGGTTCAAGGATTTTGACGCCCCTTACGACGACACCGTGAAGGCCCGTCTGGCGGGGATGACCGGTCAGATGTCCACCCGTATGGGCACGGCGATCCGCCATGCCGGGGAGCATCTGCGGCGTCAGCCTTCACGCCGCAAGCTGTTGCTGATCGTGACGGACGGGGAACCGGCGGATACGGACGTGCGGGATCCCCAGTACCTGCGTCAGGATGCCAAACATGCGGTGGAGGAAGTGGCCAAACATGGGGTGTACAGTTTCTGCATGAGCCTGGACCCCCATGCGGATGACTATGTGGAGCGGATCTTCGGGGCGCGGCGCTACATGGTGGTGGATCATGTGGCGCGGCTGCCGGAGACGTTGCCGATGCTCTATGCCGGACTGACCCGATAAGGATTATACTTCGGGCATGACTCCCGAAAGCTTCGCCCTTCCCGCCTACTTCGATCTGGGCGCCGTCTTTGTCTTTGCCCTCTCCGGCGTGGTGGTCGCCATGCGCAAGGGCTACGACCTGATCGGCATGTTCTTTCTCGCCCTGGTCACCGGGGCGGGCGGCGGATTGCTGCGGGACGGGTTGTTCCTGCAACAGGGGCTGCCGGTGCTGCTCACCGACCCGGGCTACCTGGCCGCCATCGGCGCCGCCACCCTGATCGGACTGGTGTTCGGCGAACGGCCCTGGTACACCCGTCGCGGGGTGGCCATCATCGACGCCGCCGGGATCGGCGGCTTTGCCGTGGTAGGCATCGAACGCTCCCTGGAGGCCGGGTTGGGACTGCCCGCCGCCCTACTGGTGGGGGTGCTCAACGGCGTCGGCGGCAGCCTGATCCGGGACGTGATCGCCGGTGATCCGCCCCTGATCCTCAAGCCCGGTCAGTTCTATGCCCTGGCGGTCCTGGTGGGCGGCACCGCTTACCTGGCGATGACCCAGTGGCTGTCGGTGCCGGTGGTGGCGGCGGCCTGGGTGACGATCCTGATCACCTTTGCCCTGCGCATGGCGTCCATCGAATTCAACTGGAGTACCCGGGCGGTGCACCGGGAGGGCCTGGTACGGTACCTGAAGCGGCGCCGACCCTAATCCTTTCCGTCCCGCCGGCTTGCCTCGTTGCGCCGGCGCAGATCCAGCAACTTCTCCCGTATCCGGATCTCCAGGCCTCGCTCCACCGGCTGGTAATAACGGGGTTCCCCCATGCCGTCCGGAAAATAGCACTCTCCCGCAGCAAAACCATCCACCTCGTCATGGGCGTACCGGTAGCCCTTGCCATAATCCAGCGACTTCATCAGCCGGGTGGGTGCGTTGCGCAGATGCAGGGGCACTTCCAAGGTGCCCCGCTGCCGAACATCCGCCATGGCGGCCCCGAAGGCCGTATAGACCGCGTTGCTCTTGGCGGCGCAGGCCAGATAGATCAC
>NZ_JAJNQM010000096.1:0-10660 GCF_022227785.1 Ectothiorhodospira lacustris
TCCTCCACTCCCCCTACAGAATCCCCACGCCGCCGGGGGCACAATCGGCCTCGCACCCGGATCGGCACCCCCACCCTGTTGACCGACCTAACCTTCCAATAAGGCAAATTGTTTCAATCCCGCACTGCGCCCGATAGCCGGGGGGAGTCGCCCCAGGGACTTCACCTCTTCATCACCACTCACACCCGCGCCGCTTGGCAATACGCTTGATCTTGGTTCATCCTTGATCCCGATTCTCCAGCCAAGGGCTTTTCATGGACGCCTCGGGTGAGTGTAGACCGTTCCCTCATGTGGTGGACACCTGTCTTCTGCTCACCGGGTTGTGGCAGGCCGGGGTGACTCCCCTGCGGGACATATCCCCTCGATGGACGCCGTCATGGAATGCGGAAGGGCTCAAAATTCATGGATGAATGCCATCAGGTGCCCTGAATGCCTGCTGGGTGCCGATCATCTGTCACACCGCGACGATCGTGCCACCACGGAGATGCAGGCAGGCTTCCTGAAACGGCCGGTTCTGTGGTGTAACGCACAGACAATGCACCAGAGCATTGTGTGGAATGCGCTTGACAATGACGCCATGTCCCGGACAGTGCACCACGCACATTGTCTCCTATGTCCCCGATTCGCCGTCTGCAAAGCCTGCGGCGCTGAGGCGTTGCTACGAACTCATGCCCCACGGGAGTCGGACATGATTGAGGGTCTCACTCGAAATGCCGCTCGCAACATCTTCTTCGGCGGGTCGCTGTTCTTCTTCCTGGTCTTCATCGGCCTGACCGCGCATAGCCACTACTACGTCGTCACGACATCCACCGACCATGCCGGTCTGACCGATTCGGTCAAGCATGGCAAACATATCTGGGAACAGAATTCCTGCATCAACTGCCATAGTCTGCTCGGTGAGGGGGCCTACTTTGCGCCCGAACTCGGAAACGTGTGGAAGCGTTACGGTGGCGAACACAGCCCAGCCGGTGCGCGCAATGCACTGAAGATCTGGATGCGGATCCAGCCGACCGGCATCGAGGGACGACGACAGATGCCGGGGTACGATTTCACCGAAGAAGAATTGGATGCGTTGATCGACTTCCTGGAATGGACCAGCCGAATCGATACGCAGGGCTGGCCGCCGAATATTTCCGGTTGAGCGCTGACGAGAATCTCATCCGCACCCAGGGGGGCAGGAAATGAGGTATCAAACCCAGAAAGTCGCCTATCCATTCTTTATTGCCGCGCTGGTGCTGTTTGCCGCACAGGTCATCTTCGGCGTGGTCGCCGGCGCCATCTACGTCTGGCCCAACCTGCTCAGCGAAGCCATGCCGTTTCACATCGTTCGCATGAGCCACACCAACCTGCTGATCGTGTGGCTGCTGATCGGTTTCTTCGGCGCAACCTATTACCTCCTGCCGGAAGAGGCGGAAACGGAGATCTACAGCCCGAATCTGGCCTATGTCCAGCTCGGGCTTTTCGTCTTTGCCGGCGCCGCGGCGCTGGTGGGTTACCAGTTCGGGATCCATGAGGGGCGCGAGTTCCTGGAACAGCCGTTGTGGGTCAAGATCCTGATGACCATCTCGTTTCTGATGTTTCTCTACAACGGCACCATGACGCTGATCAACGGTCGCAGGACCGCCATTTCGGTGGTGTTGATGATGGGGTTGTGGCTGGCGGCCATCTTCTGGCTGTTCGCGTTTTACAACCCGGCCAACCTGTCCCTGGACAAGATGTACTGGTGGTACGTGATACACCTGTGGGTCGAGGGCGTGTGGGGCCTGATCATGGCCTCGCTGCTGGCTTATCTCGTGATCAAGATGACCGGCGTCGACCGCGAGATCATCGAGAAATGGCTGTATGTCATCGTCGGGCTGGTGCTGTTTTCCGGGCTGCTGGGGACCGGCCACCACTACTACTGGATCGGCCTGCCGGGCTATTGGCAGCCTGTTGGCAGTTTCTTCTCGGCGCTGGAAGTGTTGCCATTGTTTGCCATGGTGATCTTCGTCTTCTACATGTTCTGGCGCGGCAGCCGGAACCATCCCAACAAGTCAGCCATCCTGTGGACACTGGGCTGCGCAGTGATGGCGTTCTTCGGCGCCGGCGTCTGGGGTTTCATGCACACCCTGTCGTTCGTCAACTATTACAGTCACGGCACGCAGATCACCGCGGCCCACGCTCATTTGGCGTTCTTCGGCGCCTACGTGATGCTCAACCTGGCGATCTTTTCCTACGCCCTGCCGCAGCTTCGCGGCAAGCAGCCGTATAACCAGGTGCTCAACATGTGGAGCTTCTGGCTGATGACCAGCGGCATGGCGTTCATGACCTTTGTCCTCACCTTCGCCGGCGTGATCCAGACCCACATGCAGCGTGTGGTCGGTCAGCGCTACATGGATGTCCAGGACGACCTGGGCCTGTTCTATACCATGCGCCTTGGGGCCGGCGTGGTCGTGGCCATCGCGGTGCTGATGTACATCTACGCGATGCTTGGGCCCGCGCGCGAGCAATTGCCCGCCGGTGCCCCGCACCTGGCTGCCGGGGGTGGCGTCAAAGGCCATCCATGAGTACCGAGCTCGCGCAGCCCGCAGCGGATAACGGGATCCCGTTCTACCGTGAAACCGGCTATGAATGCACACTGTTTGAAAAGGCCTTTGAGCAGCGTCTACCCTTGCTGCTCAAGGGGCCGACCGGCTGCGGCAAGACCCGCTTCGTGGCGCACATGGCCGCCCGGCTCGGGCGGCCGCTGTTTACTGTCTCCTGCCATGATGACCTGACCGCCGCCGACCTGACCGGCCGCCACCTGCTGATCGACGGCGAGACGCGCTGGGCGGATGGCCCGCTGACCCGGGCGGTGCGCGAAGGCGGCATCTGCTACCTCGACGAGGTGGTGGAGGCGCGCAAGGACGTCACCGTGGTCATGCATCCGCTCACCGACGACCGCCGCGTGCTGCCGCTGGAGCGCACCGGCGAACTGTTGCAGGCGCCGCCGGAGTTTATGCTGGTGGTCTCCTACAACCCCGGCTACCAGCACATCCTCAAATCGCTCAAGCCCAGTACACGCCAGCGCTTTATCGCGCTCACCTTCGATTTTCCGCCCCCCGAGATCGAGATCGAGATCGTCTCGACCGAAAGTGGTTTGTCGAAGGATTTGTGCGCCGGGTTGATCAACCTGGCCCAGCGAATCCGTGCGCTCAAGGGCCAGGACCTGGAAGAAGGTGTATCGACGCGCCTGCTGGTCTATTGCGCCACCCTGGTCCAGGCCGGCATGCCCATGGCGCGCGCCGCCCGTCACACCCTGATCGACCCGCTCAGCGACGAACCCGATGTCATCGCCGCGCTCGAGGAGCTGGTCGGGCACGCGTTCGGTTGACGGCCTGGTACGAATTCGAGGAGCACGTCGGCCGCTGGTGGCATCACTGGGCGGCCTCGGCGATCAGCTACCCCGAACACCCTGAAGCCGAAGTCCGTTTCGAAGACTTGCGCGATACGCTCGCGGTCTACTTTCGCGCCATGGGGGGCGGTCGGTCGCTGGCGTTGGTCACCGCCAGTGCGCAGGATTCCCGGCACCGGTTGACCCTGCGCCAGCGCCTGGGGCTGGAGGCCGAGCCGATGGAACGCGCTCGCCGCGACGCCGAGAACGTGGTGCTGCCGGCACGCATGGCGTTATTCCCGCAAGCCGCGCTGAACCGCGACGTGTACTTCTGGCTGGCCGCATTCCTGGCCGAGGTTCGCCAACTGCCGGCGCCCACCGATCCGCTTCAATACGACCTGATCGAGATTGCCGAGGCAGCCCGCGCAAGCGATGCACTGTGCGAACGCCTTCCCGGGCTCGCGGTCCGTTACCGGCGGCTCTGCGCTGTCCTCCTGGACATGCGCCCCAAACGCGCCCTACCGCCCATCGAAGCCGACGTCGAGGCGCTGATCCGGCACCTGTTGGGTCAATCGGATGCACTGGTATCACCCGGCAGGCTGCTGCGCAGGATTGTTGCGGGTGAAGAACTGGCCAGGTATGGCGCGCCAAGCGGCTACCGCCCGCCCCTACCGGTGCCCCTGTGGGGGTATGCCTGGACAGACGAGACCACCTCGCCGGCCGCGTCGCAGTCCGATCCCGAGATTGACCAGGAGGCGGCCAGCGACTCCGATGGCGTCCGGCGCAAGGCCGAGCGGCGCCGCCTGGATCAGACCGAGCGCGATGATCCGCTGATGCTCAACCCCTTCGAGAAGATGCTGTCGTGGTCCGAGATGGTCAACGTCAATCGGCCGATCGACGATAATCAGGAAGACGACGCGCGTCAGGCCGCCGACCAGCTCGAACGCATCACCGTGACCCAACACGAGCGCAAGGCCGCGTCGCGGCTGAAGATGGAGTTGGAGCTTGCCGGCACGGACGTCGACGCGTCACCGCTGAGCGCCCCCAGGACCTACCCGGAGTGGCACTACCGAAAGAACCGGTACTTGGAAGAGTACTGCGCCGTCTATGCCCAAATCGCGCCGGAAATGGCCCCCAACGGCGAACCAGGCGCAGCGCCGGACGCCGAGACGCGCCGGCGCATCAACCGCGTTCGGCGGCAGTTCGAGGCGCTTAGGCCCAGGCGCGAACTGCAGCACCACCACGTGGACGGCGATGAGATCGACCTGGATGCACTCGTCCAGTCGATCGCCGAGCGTGCTGCCGGCGGACACCCCTCGGAGAACGTCTACCTGCGCTGGCGCGACCAAACGCGCGATCTGGCCGTGGCCACACTGGTGGATGTGTCGTTATCGACCGATGCCTGGGTGGAGGATCGCCGGGTGCTGGATGTGGAAAAAGAGGCGCTGCTGGCACTGGCACACGGCGTTCAGGCCTGCGGCGATGATCAGGCGATCTACACGTTCACCTCGCGCCGGCGCCATCGCGTGGACATTCGGCAGATCAAGGGTTTCGAGGAGCCGGTGACGGCTGCCACGGAGCGCCGCATCGCCGCACTGGAACCGGGCCTTTACACGCGCATGGGCGCGGCGATACGCCACGTGGCCGGAGAGCTTGGCCGACGCCCGAACCGGCACCGGCTGCTGCTGGTGCTGACCGATGGCAAGCCCAACGACACCGATCACTACGAGGGCCGCTTCGCCGTGGAAGACACCCGCATGGCGGTGCGGGAGGCGCGGCGCGAGGGCTTGGCCGTATTTGGCGTGACCATCGATGCCGAGGCCCGCCAGTACTTTCCAGCCATCTTCGACCGCTCGGGCTACGCCATCGTGACCCGTCCGGCCGGCCTGGCCAACGCGCTGCCACTGTTGTACCGGCAACTGATTCGTTGATCGCCGGTAAATGCCTGACCTCTACGCCCGATGCCTTCCGATCCTCAAAGTCGCACAGCCAGGCCTTCAACGGTCCGTAGTACGCATCCAACGCAGATAGGATGTGAACCGGTTGTTCAGTGGCACTGGCCACGGTGGTGGACGCGTACCTCTCGCCCATCCTCAAGCGCTACGCCGATCAGGTGGCCTCGAAGCTTGGCGACACCTGTCTGGTGTTCATGACCGGCAGGATGCCCACTGCGCGATGAGTGTGAGCGATCTACGTATTCCTACGCATTACCCCTTCCGGTCGTGCCCCCTAATCTAATCGCAAGCCTGGACCAAGACCCAGGCCCCGCGAGCCCTCTTCATTGATTAAGGAGCACGACCATGACCCAGAAGACCACCCCATCCCTCTCCACCGCCAGCGTGGCCGGTGCCTTTGCACTGGCCGTGGCTAGCGCCATGGTTGCGCCAAGCGCGGCGGCGTCGTCGTCCACCATGGAAAAATGCTACGGTGTTTCACCCGCCGGGGAAAATGACTGCGCCGCCGGACCCGGCACGTCCTGCTCAGGGACCTCCACCCAAGACTACCAGGGCAATGCCTGGACCCTGGTGCCTACCGGCACGTGTGAAGACATTGAGCTGCCGGGCGACCGACAAGGCAGCCTGGAGCCACTGGACCGGGACCTGCCGAGGCAGTCCTGAGATACCGGCCCTGACCCCATCGTGACATCGCTACCGCAGGGACGCGGTACTCTGATCCGTCGCAGGAGGTTCCATGTCTGATCTGACGCCCCCCCTGACATTGGCCGGCCCTGATGCCGTCCCCCGATCCGCCGGTGTAGGGCTCAAGCCAGCCCATTATCGGACGATCCTTGAACAGGGGCCCGACATGGGTTGGTTCGAGATCCACGCCGAGAATTACATGGGCGCCGGAGGGCCACCCCATCGATATCTGACCGCCATCCGCGAGCGCTATCCCTTGTCCGTTCATGGTGTGGGTCTGTCCATTGGCGGCGCGCGGGCGCTGGACCGCCGGCATCTCAGCCGCCTGGCCGATCTGGTCCGTCGCTACCGTCCGGGACTGTTTTCAGAACACCTGGCCTGGTCCACTCACTCCAGTGGATTCCTGAACGACCTGCTGCCCCTGCCCTACACCGACGAGACCCTGAATCGGGTCTGCCGCCACATTGATCAGGTGCAGGAGGTGCTCGGACAACGCCTGCTGCTGGAGAATCCTTCCACCTACGTTCACCTGGCCGACAGCACGATCAGCGAGGTGCAGTTTCTCGACGCCGTGTCGCATCGCACCGGCTGCGGCTTGCTGCTGGATGTGAATAATGTCCAGGTGTGCGCCACCAACCATGGGTTTGAGGCCCAGGCGTATCTGGATGCGTTCCCCATGAATCGGGTGACCGAGATCCATGTGGCCGGCCACGACCAGCAACAGGACGACGAAGGCCGGCCCCTGCTGATCGACACCCATGACCGCCCGGCTACCGACGGCGTGTGGCAGTTGCTGGAACACACCCTGACCCTCACCGGTCCCTTGCCCGTGCTGATCGAGTGGGACAACGACATCCCTTCATGGTCGGCCTTGTTCGATGAGTCCCGCAGGGCCCAGCGCCTGCTGGATCGGCACATCCAGCATCCGGAGGCGGGCCATGCCCTCGCAAGCTGAATACGAGGCCGATTTCGTGCAGGCCCTGCGCCAGCCACGGATACCGCCGCCCGCAGGTGTGCGCCACCCTGGATCTCAACCGCCGGCGCTGCGCTTTGGCGTCTATCGCAACAATGTCCACGTCAGCCTGGTAGAGGCCGTGACCCGACTCTATCCCGTGGTGCAGCGTCTGGTGGGAGAAGCATTCTTTCAGGCCGTTGCACGCCGCTTTGTGGGGCAGGTGCTGCCCGACAGCCCGGTGCTGATCGACTACGGGGAGACGTTTCCCGACTTTCTCGACCACTTTGAACCCGCCGCTCGCCTGCCCTATCTTGGCGATGTGGCCCGCATCGAGTGGGCCTGGCACCGTGCCTATCATGCCCAGGACCAAACACCCCTGCCACCGCAGGCCCTGGCCCGAATACCCCCCGCGCAAGTAGGACACCTGCGTCTTGGATTGCATCCATCCCTGCAGGTACTGGACTCCCCCTGGCCGGCGCTTTCCATCTGGCATACCAATCGCCACGATGCCCAGGTGAGACGTATCGATCGGGACAGCGGCGGTGAGGCCACCCTTGTCTGCCGACCCGATATGGAGGTCCTGGTCTGCGCTGTTCCCCTGGGCACGGCGGCCTTGGTACGGACCCTGAGCACGGGGGCCAAGCTGGAACAGGCGACCACCCAGGCTGTGGAACAGCCCGGTTTCAATCTGCAAACCAGCCTTGTGGCGCTGCTGAGCAGCGGCGGCATCACTGCGTTTCGATTCTGACGGGACCAGGCCCATGCACATGAATACATTCTCCCCCTCCCTGACCCGACGCTACTGGCGCCGGGTGGTGTCGATCAGCGGCATGGGCCTGTTACTGCGCAGCCTGATGCTCATCACCCTCTACTATGCGGTAGGCATGTGGGGGTTTGTCTTCACCCCGGATGCCCACGGTATTCCGCTGGTATGGCCCGCCACGGGCGTGGGACTGGCCTTCGTGTTTCTCTATGGCTACGGGATGCTGCCCGCCGTGGGCGTTGCCTCCGCCCTGATCACCTGGCAGTTCACTTCAGCAGCGGTTCCCCTGCTCGAATCGGTCGGGATCGTCGCGGCCACGGTCGCGGGTGTGGCCCTGGGCGGGTACCTGCTGCGGCGCCTGACCATGAGGCCGCGACTGGACCGGTTGCGGGATGTGTGGCTGTTGCTGAGCGTTGGCGCCGTGGCGGCATCGGGACTGGCCGCCCTGGCTGGGGCCTGGGGTATGGCCGTTGGCATGGATGACGTGCGGTTCAGCCAGACCTGGTGGCTGTGCTGGGTGGCAGACCTCATGGGACTGGTGCTGGTGGCCCCGGCCCTGATCACCTGGCTGGGTGCGCCCACGCGCCTGCCGGGATCAGTGCGGCTCGCGGCCCTGGCGCTGGGCCTCGCCATTACCGGCATCACCACCCTGGTGTACTCCGGCATACTGCCTGCCATGGTGGCGATGCCACTCTCCTACGCAGTGTTCCCGCTCATCATGCTGGCGGCCGTACGCTGCCCGATTCAGATCACCTCAGGGCTGATCCTGATCACCGGTGCCATTGCCTTGTCGGGAACCGGCTGGGGTCTGGGTCCTTTCGCTGACATGGGTCTGGGCGAGAGCCTGTTGTCCCTCAATGCCCAGTTGGCCCTGCTGGTCCTGACCGGACTGGTACTCAATGCCCTGAGCCATGAGCGCGCGGCGGCAGAAGCCCGGGCGCGCCAGTACCTGGAGGATCTCGCCCGCGCCGGACGACTGAGCACGCTGGGCGAGTTGTCCTCCAGTCTGGCCCATGAACTCAACCAGCCATTGTGTGCCCTCTCCAGCTATGCCCAGGCCTGCAAACGCCTGCTGGCCCGAGGCAAAATGGAAGACCTTCAGGAGGCGCTGGGTCAACTCGACGCCGGCGCCCATCGGGCCGCCGAAACGGTGCGCCAGATGCGGGCCTTTGCGGCCGGCCAGACCCCCGAGCAACAACCGGTGTCGCCCCGTGATCTGGTCCACCCGGTCCTTGAACTGCTGCGACCGGAGCTGAATCGACGCCACATCCGACTGGAAGTGGACCTTCCCGACACGCTGCCCAGGGTCTCGGTGGTCCCCCTGCAGGTGGAGCAGATCCTGATCAATCTGCTGCGTAATGCCATGGATGCCGTCCACGGCCTGAGACCGGCGCGCATCGATCTTCAGGTGGCATCCACCCGCGAGGGCGTGACCATGACCGTCACCGACACCGGACCGGGCATTCCGCCGGAGCGGCTGGCACGGCTCTTCGATCCCTTTGCCACCTGGAAGGAAGGGGGATTGGGCTTGGGTCTCTCCATCAGCCGATCCCTGGTCGAGGCCCACGGTGGTCGGTTGATCGCGCGCAACCGGCCCGAAGGCGGCGCCGAATTTCATTTCACTCTCCCCTTGGAGACTCACCATGCCAACCCATAAACCCCATATTCATCTCGTGGATGACGATCCGGATGTGCGCGCCGGGGTGAGCCTGCTGCTCAAGAGCGAGGACTTTCATGTCCGCGCCTTTGCCGATGCCCAGGCGGTGCTCGACTTCGTGACACCTCAAACGCCCGGTTGCCTGATCCTGGATGTGCGTCTGCCGGACATGGATGGACTCACCTTGCAGCGCCGGCTCAAGGAACAGGACATCCGCATGCCCATCGTGTTCATCACCGGCCATGGGGACATCCCCATGGCGGTACGGGCACTGAGTGAAGGGGCCCTGGATTTCCTGGAAAAGCCCTTTGGCGACCAGGCGCTACTGGAAGCAGTCAGCCATGCCCTGGAACGGGATGCCGAGCAGCGGGCCGGCGCCCAAGAAGTCGCCCACCTGCAAGCGCGGCTCGACGCACTGACCCCACGGGAGCGTGACGTTCTGGAGGGTCTGCTGGATGGCCAACCCAACAAGCTCATCGCCCGGGATCTGGATGTGAGCGTGCGCACCGTGGAGATCCATCGCAGCAATCTCATGCAGAAGATGGGGGCCAAGAGTGCATCCCACCTGGCTCGGTTGGCCCTGGCCTGCAGCGAGTATCAACACCGTCTGCTGCCGACGACCATCAATGAAAAGTCCCTGTCCTGAGCCGAGACGCGCCGGCGACGGGTGGCCCCTAGCAGAGGAGAGTGCCCATGAACACGTCCATCCACCCTGCGGGCAGATCAACCGGTCAGACCCTGATGCGGCTGATCGATGCCAGCACGCGGGGGTTCCAGTATCTGCCCGCCTCGCTGCCGGCCCTGCTGCTGCGTATCGCCGTGGCCATCCCCTTCTGGCGATCAGGGCTCACCAAGTGGGACGGCCTGCAACTCTCCCCGGGGGCACGCTGGCTGTTCGAGCACGAGTTTCAGCTGCACCTGCTGGGCAACACCTATCCCATGCCCCTACCCGTTCTCAGTGTGTATCTGGCCGCCATGGGTGAAATCCTGCTGCCGATCCTGCTGATCCTGGGGCTGGGCACCCGTTTTGCGGCCCTGGGGCTGTTATTGATGACCGTGGTCATCCAGCTGACCATTCCCGATGCATGGGCCACGCACCATTTACCCTGGGCCGCCATGCTGCTGGCCATCATGACCTGGGGGCCGGGAAGGGCCTCCCTGGATCATGCCCTGGCGCGGTGGTACCGCAGCCCATGACAGGCTGGAACCGGCAATGGCTGGTACGCGGGATCCTGCTGGCGTTGACATCCTCCCCTCCCTCTCGCTGATGCTCGCCGCCCGAGGGCGGAAACGA
>NZ_JAJNQM010000097.1:0-10419 GCF_022227785.1 Ectothiorhodospira lacustris
CCCCCCTCCCCCCCCAGGGGGAGAAGGGCCGGGGATGAGGGGGAGGCACAACCAAGTCACCGTGCCGAGACCTTCCCCTCACCCCGGGGAGGGGCGCTTTTATGCCCGCCCCAACGAACTTCGTATAGAGGTCTTTGCCGCCTTCAAACCCGGCGGACCCGGATGACCACATCCACGCCCTCAACCACCATGCCTTCCGGCGCATCAGGCAACGCCCCCAGCTGCACCTGTCCCGGCGCCACGTCTTCCAGTATGCCGGAGTCGGTGTGGTACATATGATGATGGGGGGTCATATTGGAATCGTAGAAGAGTCGGGCCGGGTCCACCAAGACCTCCCGAATCAGACCCTTCTTCGCAAACAAGCCCAGCGTGTTATAGACGGTGGCCTTGGACACCAGAGACTCTACTGCGTTGACCTGCACAAGCACCTGATCGGCGCAGACATGCTGCGGCCTCTCGAACAGGGCCATGGCGATGTCCACCCGCTGCTGGGTGGGCGTGATGTGGTGCTCGCGCAGCATCTTTATCACGGCCTCCCGCTCCAGAGCTGCGTTGGGATGTACCTGTCTCATGGGCATAACCATCACGATTGCGTTTAGACAAAGTCTAGCACAGAAACCTGGGCGCATCGGCCAGCACAAAGAACGTGAAGGCACTAAAGCCTGAGTCCGGAGGAAGGATACGAAAGGGAATTGGAGCGGGTGATGGGAATCGAACCCACGTCATCAGCTTGGGAAGCTGAGGTTCTACCATTGAACTACACCCGCGCAGTGGCCATAGTGTATGCGCTCGGGGTTCGCTTCTCAACGGCTATATGCACGGGGCACTCTGCGCCCCGGAGCTGCTTTACGTTAAGATGTTCGCCCCCAACGATCCGTCTTTTGAAGAACATTCCATAATGGAAATCATTGTCAATGGCGAAGCCCGCCAGCTACCGGAGCCGTCCACCGCAGCCACTCTGGTGGAAGCGCTGGGTCTGACCGGACGGCGCCTGGCCATGGAAGTGAACGGTGAGCTGCTGCCACGCAGCCGGTTCGACACATACCGCTTCAACGCCGGCGATCGCATCGAGATCGTGCAGGCCATCGGTGGCGGTTAATCCTCAACACATACACGGTATCCCCATGTCGACCACAAGCCACTCCCCGGATACGGCTACCGATTCCCCCCTGGTGATCGGTGGCACCACCTATCGCTCCCGCCTGCTGGTAGGGACCGGTAAATACAAGGACCTGGAAGAAACCCGCCAGGCCACCGAGGCCAGCGGTGCCGAGATCGTCACGGTGGCCATCCGCCGCACAAACATCGGCCAGAATGCGGGCGAACCCAATCTGCTGGATGTGCTCCCGCCGGATCGCTACACCATTCTGCCCAATACGGCCGGCTGCTATACCGCCGAAGATGCCGTGCGCACCTGCCGCCTGGCGCGGGAACTGCTGGATGGCCACGATCTGGTGAAACTCGAGGTGCTCGGCGACGAAAAGACCCTCTACCCCGACGTGGTACAAACCCTGAAGGCTGCGGAAACCCTCGTCGCCGAAGGCTTCAAGGTGATGGTCTATACCAGCGATGACCCGATCCTGGCCAAGCACCTGGAAGACATCGGCTGTGTGGCCGTCATGCCTCTGGCAGCCCCCATCGGCTCGGGCCTGGGCATCCAGAACCGCTACAACGTGCTGGAGATCGTGGAAAACGCCAATGTGCCCATCCTGGTGGACGCCGGCGTAGGCACGGCCTCGGATGCGGCCATCGCCATGGAACTGGGTTGCGACGGCGTGCTCATGAATACCGCCATCGCCGCCGCCCGCAACCCGGTCCTCATGGCCTCGGCCATGAAACACGCCATCCTGGCCGGTCGCGAGGCCTACCTGGCGGGCCGGATGCCGCGCCGGCGCTATGCCTCCGCCTCGTCCCCCATCGACGGCACCTTCTTCTAATCCATCGTTACTATCGGCGGGCCCACCCGGGTCCGCCATGGCCTGATCCCGCCTCATGACCAACTCACTGCCTTTCATGCCCACCACTGACGGCCGTCGCCGGATCCGCAGCTTCGTCCGCCGCGAAGGACGACTGACCACCGGTCAGCAGCGCGCCCTGGATGACCTCTGGCCGCGCTGGGGGCTGGCATTCACGCCGGAACCCCTGGATCTGCCCGCCCTGTTCGGCCGACAGGCACCGGTCACGCTGGAGATCGGGTTCGGTAACGGGGAATCGCTGGCACGGATGGCCGCCGAAGACCCGGACCGGAACTTCATCGGCGTGGAAGTCCATCGCCCCGGCGTCGGCCATCTGCTGCAACACATCGAAACCCTGGGGCTGACCAACCTGCGGGTAGCCTGCCACGATGCGGTGGAAGTCCTGAAGCTGCAGATCCCGGCAGGATCCCTGGACCGGATACAGATCTATTTCCCCGACCCCTGGCCGAAGAAGCGCCATCACAAACGGCGCCTGGTACAGCCGACCTTCGTGGCATTGCTGGGATCACGCCTGCGGGCAAGCGGCCTGCTGCACCTGGCCACCGACTGGGAACCCTACGCCGAACACATGCTGACGGTGATGAATCAGGCCGCCGGATTCCGCAACCTGGCCGGCGAGGGTTTCAGCCCCCGCCCCGAATACCGCCCGCTGACCAAATTCGAGCAACGAGGGCAACGGCTGGGACACGGCGTGTGGGATGTCATGTTCACCAGGGAACCGGGCGCTACTTGACCACCAGCACCGGACAGGGGGCATGACCGATGACCCGTTCGGAGACACTGCCCATGAACAGGCGCTTGAGACCTGTGCGGCCGTGGCTGCCGACGACGATCAGATCCGCACCCCGGCCGCGGGCCACATCCACGATCACCGCATCCGGCCGCCCCTGTTCCACCATACCCTCCAGCC
The DNA here is from genome assembly GCF_022227785.1 of Ectothiorhodospira lacustris. NCBI lineage: Bacteria > Pseudomonadati > Pseudomonadota > Gammaproteobacteria > Chromatiales > Ectothiorhodospiraceae > Ectothiorhodospira > Ectothiorhodospira lacustris. The sequence continues at coordinate 2,887 of NZ_JAJNQM010000097.1, forward strand.
CGGCACCCCGCCCCCGACGTTCCCGCATCAGGGTATCCAGTACGCGCTGCACCGTCTGACCGGCCTCTGCACGGCGCTCCTCGTCCAGATCCGCTGAAGTGACCGTCAGCACCGTCAGCGGCAGTTCACAAACCTCAGACAGGTGCGCTGCCGCCACGCAGGCGGCATCCCCCAGGCGGGACCCATCCGTCGCCACCAGAATTCGGCGGCGGGGACGATCCGCTCCCTGGGCGGCCACCAGCACACTGCAGGGGGCATGACCGATGATCCTGGCGGTGGAATCCCCCACCATCAGGCGGGCCAGGTCACTGCGCTGCCGACGCCCCACCACGATGCAGTCCACACGCTTTTCCTCCGCCGCCTGCACCACGGGCAGATAGGCATCCACGCCGTGGCGGATCACAGTTTCGCAGCCAATGCCCATATCCACGGCTCGCTTGCGCAAGAGTTCCAGATCATCCCGAGCGGCCGCCGTCTCATCCGCCACCCGGTCGGGCGCCATGGATTCGTATTCCGGATTGGTCAGCACCACCCGCATGAGGATGAGTCGGGACTCGCACCGGGATGCCGCGCCCAGCGCCACGGCCTCGGCACCGGCGCTGCATTCCGTACCGTCGGTTGCCAGCAGCAGGGTCTGGAACCGCCCCACGGGGGAGAGCTGTGAGTCCATGGCAGGGGTCTCTTAACAAAGGATTCTGTCAGATGAGCATAGCGAACTTGCAGACCTTCGGACCAGAGGCGACGCCGCACCCGAGGCGCCAAGAGAACAGTTGCATTTCGGGAATACAGTGAAATAATGGAAAGGTTTGGCGCATATATACCATAATCTAATACACATATAATCGATATGGAATCACTGGTTCTAACACCGCAGATGATGGTGGTCCTGGGGCTACTGGGACTCACCGTCGTGCTCTTTGTCACCGAAGTGGTTCGAGTGGACGTGGCGGCCATCTGCATCATGGTGCTGCTGGGCCTGATGAGCCTGGTACCGGGCCTGCACGACGTCACCGATGTCCAGAACCTGTTCAACGGGTTTGCCAGCAACGCGGTCATGTCCATCATCGCGGTCATGATCATCGGGGCCGGGCTGGACAAGACCGGCGTCATGACCCATGTAGCCGGCTTCATCATGAAGATCGGCGGGCACACGGAGCGACGCATCTTGCCCATGGTGTCCGGCGCTGTGGGCGTCATCTCCAGCTTCATGCAGAACGTGGGCGCCGCCGCCCTGTTCATCCCCGTGGTCTCCCGGATCAGCGCCCGTACCGGGCTAAACATGTCCCGCCTGCTCATGCCCATGGGGTTTTGCGCCATTCTCGGGGGCACGATCACCATGGTGGGCTCCAGCCCCCTGATCCTGCTCAACGACCTGCTGCCGGAGGGCATGGAGCCCTTCCAGCTCTTTGACGTGACCCCCATCGGGCTCGCCCTGGTAGCCACCGGGATTCTCTATTTCGTCCTGCTGGGGCGCTACGTCCTGCCTGTCACAAAGGGGGAAAGCACCAACGCGGAAAGTACCGAGGCCTATTTCCAGCGGGTCTACGGCCTGGACTTCGTGATCCGGGAAATGCGCCTGAGCGACGGTAGCCACCTGGCAGGCCAGACCGTCGGTGATCTGGAACGGGAGTTTCCCATCATCATCGTGGCCACGTTCATGAACGGCGAGCGCCGGATCGGCCCCTGGAGCGGCCTGGCCATCGAGCCCAATGCCCATCTGGCCCTGCTGGGGCGCCATGAGGCGCTGGAGGCCTTTGCCGCCAGGACCGGCAACCGGCTCAGCGACCGACTGGATATCTTCGCCGATGCCCTGGCCCCCAACCGGTCCGGGATCGGCGAGGTGGTGATCCCGCCCAGTTCCCACCTGGTGGGCCGCTCCGTCACCGACATTGCCATGCGCAAGACCTACGGGCTGTCGGTGCTGGGCATTCATCGGGGCGAGGAAACCATCCGCCAGGGCCTGCGAGAAGTTCCACTCCAGGCGGGGGATGCCCTGGTCTGCCATTGCCGCTGGGACTCGCTGGCCCGAATCGAGAAGGACCGGGACTTCGTGGTCATCACCAGCGACTACCCCCACGAGGAGCTGCGCCCCCAGAAGGTGCATTTTGCCCTGACCTTCTTTCTCATCACCCTGACCCTGATCCTGTTCACCGAGCTGCGTCTGTCGGTGGCCCTGCTCACGGGGGCCGTGGGCATGATCCTCACCGGCGTGCTGAGCATCGATGAGGCCTACCGGGCAGTGAGCTGGAAGACGGTCTTCCTGCTGGCCAGCCTCATCCCCCTGGGCGCCGCCGTGGATCAGACCGGTACCGCCGCCTGGATCGCCCAACAGACCCTGTCTCTGCTCGGCCAGGTATCTCCCTGGATTTTGCAGGCCACCATGGCCATACTGGCCACGTTCTTCACCTTGGTGATGTCCAACGTGGGAGCCACGGTGCTACTGGTTCCGCTGGCGGTGAGCTTTGCCGTCGCGGCACAAGGCATGGGCATGGACGCGGACCCGAGGGTGTTCGCCCTCACCGTGGCCATCGCCACCTCCAATTCTTTCCTCATCCCCACGCACCAGGTCAACGCCTTGATCATGGGTCCCGGTGGCTACCGGGTTATGGACTTCGTGAGGGCGGGGAGCATCATGACGATTCTGTTCCTGATCGTATCGCTGGTGATGCTGAACCTGGTGTTCTAGGCGCATCCCGATACGAGGCAGGACTCACGACGTGCACACGATAACAAGGCGCACGGCCCCGGCCACTGGTGCGCCGCAAAAAATAATGGGTCGCAGACTTTTACCATCAAGCAAAGAGGAGTCAGAACATGTCGAAGAAACATCCCATCGTGGCCGTCACAGGCTCATCCGGCGCCGGCACTTCCACCGTCAAAAACGCCTTTGAGCACATTTTCCGCCGCGAACACATCAACCCGGTGGTCATCGAGGGTGACAGTTTCCATCGCTACAACCGGACGGAAATGAAGCAGGCGATGAAAGAGGCGGGCACCCGGGGCAACAATCATTTCAGCCACTTCGGCCCCGATGCCAACCTGTTCGACAAGCTGGAGGAACTGTTCAAGACCTACGGCGAAACGGGTACCGGCAAAAAGCGCTACTACATCCACAATGATGATGAGGCCGCCCATCACAATGCCCGCCTCAACAGCAACCTCAAGCCCGGCGAATTCACCTCTTGGGAAGATATTACCGACGGTACGGACCTGATGTTCTATGAGGGCCTGCACGGCCTGGTGAAGGATGGTGACGTGGACGTATCCCGGCATGTGGACCTGGGCATCGGCGTGGTCCCCATCGTCAATCTGGAGTGGATTCAGAAGATCTTCCGTGACAACGCGGAACGAGGTTACACCGCCGAGGCCATCGTCGACACCATGCTGCGGCGCATGCCCGACTACGTGAACTTCATCACCCCGCAGTTCTCCCGCACCGACATCAACTTCCAGCGGGTGCCCACGGTAGACACATCCAACCCGTTCATTGCCCGCGACATCCCCACCCCGGACGAAAGCCTGGTGGTGATCCGCTTCCGCGATCCCAAGCGCTTCGGGGTGGATTTCGTCTACCTGCTGAACATGATCCATGACTCCTTCATGTCACGGCGCAACACCATCGTGGTGCCCGGCGGCAAGATGGGGCTGGCCATGGAAATCATCCTGGCCCCCATCATCCGCGACCTGCTGGAAAAACGCAGATAAGTCCCGTCACGCCCGGCATCGCAGGGGACTTCCACGCGGGAGTCCCCGACGAATATCCATCACGGACAGACCCATTGCCGTGTCATTGCGCACATCCTGGATTACCATGCCCTGAACGCTTGAACCGGACAGGAGAAGATCATGCAATACAGGCCTCTGGGCACCTCGGATATCACGGTGAGCGAACTCTGCCTGGGCACCATGACCTGGGGCGAACAGAATACCGAAGCCGAGGCCTACAGCCAGCTGGACATGGCAGTGGACCACGGCATCAACTTCATCGACACGGCGGAACTCTACCCGGTCCCTCCCGGCGCGGAGACCCAGGGCCGTACCGAAACCTACCTGGGCAACTGGCTGGCCCGGCGGGGAAGCCGTGATGACCTGGTGATCGCCACCAAGGCCGCCGGCCCCGGCAGCGAGCTGGGGCATATCCGCGGCGGCCCCCGCCATGACCGCGCCCACCTGGAGCAGGCCCTGCACGACAGCCTCCAGCGTCTGCAGACCGACTACGTGGACCTGTACCAGATCCACTGGCCCATGCGCAGCACCAACTACTTCGGCAAGCTGGCCTATGAGCACCAACCGGAAACGGATGACACTCCCATCGCCGAAACGCTGGCAGTGCTGGGAGATCTGGTCAAGGCGGGCAAGGTGCGCACCGTCGGCATTTCCAATGAGACACCCTGGGGCCTGATGGAATACCTGCGCGTGGCCGAGCGCCAGGACTTGCCTCGCGTCGTCTCCATCCAGAACCCCTACAACCTGCTCAACCGCAGTTTCGAAGTGGGGCTGGCGGAAATGGCGCACCGGGAACAAGTGGGGCTGCTGGCCTATTCACCCATGGCCTTCGGCGCCCTGAGCGGCAAATATCTGGAGTCCCCGCCCGCAGATGGTCGCCTGAGCCTGTTCTCCCGGTTTTCCCGCTACTCCGGGGAACACGGCGTAGCGGCCATCCGCGCCTATGTGGACATCGCCCGGCGCCACGGGCTGTCACCGGCCCAAATGGCACTGGCCTTCGTCAACAGCCGCGGCTTTTTGACCAGCAACATCATCGGCGCCACCCGACTGGATCAACTGGAAGAAAACATCGCCAGCCTGGACATCACATTGAGCGAAGCCGTCCTGGTGGAGATCGAGGCGGTGCACCAGCGCCACACCATCCCCTGCCCATGACGTCATCACGAGGAGGACACACACCATGGCAAGAACAGAATCCAAGATGCTGGAACTGGGCACCCCGGCCCCGGCATTCCACCTGCCCGACCCGAGCACTGGCCGGCAGGTATCCCTGGATGACTTCCCCGATGCCCGGGGCTATGTTATCGCCTTCATCTGCAATCACTGCCCCTTCGTGCAGCTGATCCGTCATGAATTTGCCCGTTTCGGCCGAACCTATACCGACAAGGGGCTGGCGGTCATCGCCATCAATGCCAATGATGTCGAGAACTACCCGGAAGACAGCCCGGAGAAGATGCAAGACGAGGCCCGTCGTTTCGGCTACACCTTCCCCTACCTGTTCGACGAGACCCAGGCGGTGGCCAGGGCCTATGATGCCGCCTGCACGCCGGATTTTTATCTGTTCGACGCAGACCGCCGTCTGTTCTACCGGGGACAGTTCGATGCCTCCCGCCCCGGCAGCGACATCCCGGTCACCGGCGAAGACCTGCGCGCCGCCGCCGATGCCCTGCTGGCAGGGCAGCCGGCGCCGCAGGAGCAGAAGCCCAGTCTGGGCTGTAACATCAAGTGGAAGGAATAGTACCAGCCACCCTTCTCCCCTTTTGGGGAGAAGGGTGGGGGATGGAGAGCCGTCACGGCCCGATCAGGGCATCCACGTGCACACAGGCCGACCGCCCCAGGGACGACAGGGCATACCCCCCTTCAAGACAGGACACCACCCGCCCTTCACCATGACGCTGGGCAATCTCCCGCAGTTTGCGCGTCACCCAGGCGTAGTCGTCCTCAATGAGCATGAAGTCGGCCATGTCCTCCTCCCGATGGGCATCAAAACCGGCTGAGATCATCATCAGCTGGGGCCGGAAGGCCTCCAGAGCCGGCAGCCAGTGCTCCGCCACCGCTTCTCGGAAATCCGTACCCGTCGTCCCCTTGGGCAGCGGCACACCGACGATATGCGAGGTATCCGCCTCCGTGCCGGTAAAGGGATAGAAGGGGTGCTGGAAGGTGGAACAGAACATCACCCGTGGCTCATTCCGGAAGATCTCTTCCGTCCCATTACCGTGGTGGACATCAAAATCCACCACCGCCACTCGCTCCAGACCGTGACGCGCCAAGGCATGGGCGGCCCCTACTGCAATGTTGTTGAAGATGCAAAAACCCATGGCGCGGGCACGCTCCGCGTGGTGACCCGGGGGGCGCACGCTGCAGAAAGCCGAGTTGGCCTCACCGCCCATGACCAGATCCACCGCCAGGATGGTCGCCCCCGCCGCGCGCCGGGCCGCCTGCAGGGTATGCTCGGTCATCACCGTGTCCCCCTCATCCAGACAGACCATCCCGCCCACGCCCGGTGCCGAGGCCTCCACCCAGTCAATATAATCCTCGGCATGGACGCGCAGCAGCTGTTCCCGGGTGACCAGGGGCGCGTCGTAATAGCGCAGCAACATACCCAGCCCCGAGGCCAGCATGCGATCATCAATGGCCGCCAGACGCTCAGGCACCTCAGGATGATGTGTGGCAACCCGATGCAGGGTACAGTCATGATGGGTGATGAATGCGATGGTCATGGTCATGGACTCCTTGATAGTCGTGACCATACTACCGCGAAGCAGTGCAGCAAAAAGAGGCGCGCAAACTGATGAAAGCCCTACTCGGAAAGCGGTTTCGCCGCACCGCAGCATCCACCGTACTATACTCGGACGAACACTCACTCAGGGGCATCGACCGTCGAATCATGGGACCTCACTTTCTCAGCCGCATCTTCACCCCTCGCAGCGTGGCCGTCATCGGCGCCAGCGAGCGGCCCAACGCCCTCGGCACCCTGGTCTTCAGCAACCTCATCGATGCCGGCTTCAATGGCGAGCTCTACCCGATCAATCCCAAGCATGAGAACGTCCAGGGTCGCAAGGCCTACCCGGATGTGGAAGCCATCGGTCGTCCGGTGGACATGGTGGTCGTGGCCACGCCCGCGCGCACGGTGCCCGGCATCCTGCGTCATTGCGGCGAACACGGGGTAAAAGGCGCCGTGGTCCTGTCCGCCGGGTTCAGCGAGGGTGGCCGGGTGGGCAAGCGCCTGGAACAGGAAGTGATGGAGATCGCCAAGGAGTACGATCTGCGTCTCCTCGGTCCCAACTGCCTGGGCATCATGCGTCCCAGCCGGGGCATGAACGCCACTTTCAGCAATAACCGGGCCCAGCCCGGCAACCTGGCCCTGGTCTCCCAGTCCGGCGCCATCTGCACCGGCATCCTGGACTGGGCGGAAAGCCAGGAGATCGGCTTTTCCGCCGTGGTCTCCATGGGCGATGCCTCGGACGTGGACTTCGGCGAGGTGCTGGACTACCTGGCCCTGGACCGGGAGACCCGCAGCATCCTGGTCTATGTGGAAGGGGTCCGCAACGCCCGACGATTCATGAGCGGCCTGAGGGCAGCGGCCCGCATGAAACCGGTCATTGTCATCAAATCAGGTCGTCATGCGGAAGGCTCAAGGGCGGCCATGTCCCATACCGGCGCCCTGGTCGGGGCCGACGATGTCTTCGACGCCGCCCTGGAGCGCGCCGGCGCCGTGCGGGCCATGACCATCCAGCAACTGTTCTCCGCGGCCCGCATCCTCTCCAGCGGCTACAAGATCGAAGGCAATCGACTGGCCATCGTCAC
>NZ_JAJNQM010000098.1:0-10352 GCF_022227785.1 Ectothiorhodospira lacustris
CGGGCGCCGTATTCAGGGTGTCGCGAAGCAGACGATTAGCGCAAACGCCACATTTACCACAGTCGGTGCAGACCCCGAGCTGTCGGCGCAGATCCCGCATGCTATCGGCGCCTTCGGCCACCGCCCGGCGGATCTGATGATCCGTAATTCCCTTGCAAAGACAGACATACATGCCGTTAAATCCTCGCCAGTTTATCCGACACCACAGCTAGGAATTTGCTCCTGAATGGTAATCAATGTCAATATCATCTGATCTGATTTTCTTGCGCATCGCCGTCTAACCGGTTAGAAAGCACGATCTGGACCAACCGGGCATCTCCTGAACACCGCCCTTTTCTTGCAGGAAAACATGGACTCAGGGTGCTGCATCGCAATAAAGTGTGCCCCCTCGGGGCCACCTGCAAGGGCTGGTCACAAGAATAAGGGTCGGGACCTGACAGGTCCCTGAACCTCCAAACTGAACAACGGATGACGAGGACAACTCATGAAACCCCGTACCGTCACGGTCATTGATAACGCAACCGGCAAGCAGGTAGAGCTACCCGTCCTGGAGGGCACCGTCGGTCCCGCCACCGTGGACATCCGCCCCCTGTCCAAGGAACTGGGCTACTTCACCTACGACCCGGGGTTCATGTCCACCGCCAGCTGTCGCAGCGACATCACCTACATCGATGGCGACAAGGGCATCCTGATGTACCGCGGCTATCCCATCGAGCAGTTGGCCGAACACAGCAGCTACCTGGAAACCTGCTACCTGCTGCTCTACGGTGAATTGCCCACCGCCACCGAGCTGGAAAATTTCACTCGCATCATCCAGAAGCACTCCATGCCGCATCAGGCCATTCGCCGTTTCTATGACGGTTTCCGCCACGATGCCCACCCCATGGCCATCATGGTCGGCGTGTTCGGTGCCCTGTCCGCCTTTTTCCACGACAGCACCGATGTGCACAATCCCCGGCATCGGGAGATCTCGGCCCACCGCATGATCTCCAAGATGCCCACCATCGCCGCCTGGTCCTACAAGTACGCCATCGGCCAACCCTTTCTGTATCCAGATAACGAACTGGGCTACGCCGAGAACTTCCTGCGCATGATGTTCGGTGTCCCCACCGAGCGTTACGAGCCCAATCCCATCTTCGCCAAGGCCCTGGATCTGATCCTGATCCTGCATGCCGACCACGAGCAGAACGCATCCACCTCCACCGTGCGGCTATCCGCCAGCTCCGAGGCCAACCCGTTTGCCGCCGTGTCCGCCGGCATCACCTCCCTGTGGGGTCCCCTGCACGGCGGCGCCAATGAGGCGGTGGTACGCATGCTGGAGCAGATCGTGGAAAGCGGTCAGGGCGTGGATCATTTCGTCAACCGCGCCAAGGACAAGGATGATCCCTTCCGTCTGATGGGCTTTGGGCACCGGGTGTACAAGAACTACGATCCGCGGGCCCGGATCATCCGCAAGATGTGTCACGAACTGCTGGCGCAGATGGGTGCCGACAACCAGCCCCTGTTCGAGGTGGCCATGGAGCTGGAGCGCATCGCCACGGAAGACGACTACTTCAAGGAGCGCAAGCTGTACCCCAACGTGGACTTCTACTCCGGTCTGATCCTGCGGGCCATGGGCATCCCGCTGAACATGTTCACCGCCATTTTCGCCCTGGCGCGCATCGTCGGCTGGAACGCCCACTGGTGCGAGATGATGCAGGACCCGGAATCCCGTATCGGTCGCCCGCGTCAGCTCTACACCGGCGCAGCCGCCCGGGACTACGTGCCCATTGAGAAGCGCTAGATCCACCTGTATATTAGGAAAACCTAAAAAACAGGAGAGCCATGCCCATGACGATTGATCGTGCCGTATTTGCCTTTGCCGGTGGAATGATCCTGCTCAGCCTGCTGCTGTCCCTGGCCAGCCCGCTGTGGCTTTGGCTGACCGCCTTTGTGGGCCTGAACCTTCTGCAGTCGGCCTTCACCGGGTTCTGCCCGCTGGCCATCGTGCTGAAGAAGGCCGGCTTCAAGCCGGGGCAGGCGTTCGATTGATCTAAAGCGGCTCTGATCGGTGCGCCCTTAAGGGCGCACCGGTTTATTTCGTTCTTGTCCGACCATAATTCGTCCCCGGCGGCAGAATCCGCTGCAACTGGATGGCCGGCTCATTCCATTCCCTGTCCTCTGCCCTGCCAAGGCGACGCTTCCCACCCTTTGCAACGCCGTTCGCACGAGACGTTCCGGGGGCACCCGAACGCCCGCCGTTATCCGATGGGTCACCCGGTTTCCGTCGCAGCAACATCTCCAGCGTCGGCTCAGGCTCCTTGGCCGTGTTCGCGGGCAACGGCAAGGCATCTTTCAATGACGGCCCCTGAAGCCACGGGCTGATGCCAAGAGCAGCCACGCCGCCGAGAAATATCAACCCCGGCACCCATGCCGACACCCCCATGACGGTCAAATAGACCGCCAGCAGCACCCCGCCCACCCCGGCCATCTCTGCCCAGCGCCGGCCCTGCCCGTACAGCACGGTTCCAGCCGCCGCCAGCATCAGCAGGGTCCCAAGACCCACCGGCAGCCCATGCTGCCAGAATACGGGCACGAGGATGCCGGCCAACAATTGGGCATCCATGTCGGGCGTGCTGAAGCTGAAGTCCCTCTTCAGGGCCGCTTCAAACAACGCCAACAGCAGGACCGTCAAAAGATGCAGCAATGCCGCCAGAGCGGCCGCCATCATGGCCATTGCCGCCGCAGGCCGGGCCAGACGGTCCACCAATGGAGATGCCTTTTCGCTCGGGTCTGTCTCCTCGTTCATCCTGCCAGCACCTCCTTCCGATCGGCCCCACGCTCTTCCCGGTCAATATACCTGCCTGTTCCAGTAACATGGACCCCTGCCCGGCCAACCGGCCGGCCCATGTTCGGCATTTGGGAGCCCTTTCATGACTAATGACAAGCCTTACCGGATCCACGCCCTGGAACTGGGCCCCATGAGCAACCGGATCTATCTTATTGAGGATAGCGCCTCCGGCACCGCTGCCGTGGTTGATCCAGCCTGGGAAGTGGAAGAAATCACCGATCTGGCCCGCGCCCGACGACTGCAGATCACCCATATCCTGCTCACCCATACCCATCAGGATCACGTCAACGGCCTTGAGCGCCTGCGGACACAGGCCCCTGATGCCCGGGTGCATCTGCTCCGGGCCGAGGCTGCGCTATGGAGCGACTGCCCGGCGGATGCACACCTGCACCAGGACGGTGATCTGATCCCTCTGGGCGACACCACGATCCGGGTGCTGCATACCCCCGGGCATACGCCGGGATCGGCCTGCTACCACTTGGGCGATGACCTCATCAGCGGTGACACCCTGTTTGTTTTCGGCTGCGGTCGCTGTGACTTGAAGGGAGGGGACCCCGCCGTCATGTTCCATACCCTGGCCCGCCTGCGGCAGACACTACCCGGCGATACCCTGATCCATCCGGGCCACGACTACGGCGTGAAGCCGCAGTCCACACTGGAGGAACAGGCGGAGGGGAATCCGTTCATGCAGTTTGATGACGTGGCGGCATTCACCCGGTATCGGATGCATGACCATGATCAAATACGAGATATGCCCTATGGGCCGGTGAGGTTGCGGTAATGCGCATGCCGCAGCATCGCCATTCCGGCGAGGAGACTGCTGACGCCCCGGATCGTCATTCCCGCAAGTGATGCTGCTGATGCCCCGGATCGTCATTCCCGCGCAAGCGGGAATCCAGTGGCAAAGGATGCGCCGATGATGACTCATGGTCCGTCATTCCCGCGAAAGCGGGAATCCAGTGGCAGGCTGAAAATCATGGACTCCCGCTTTCGCGGGAGCGACGGCAGAAGGGGCGGGGGTGACGGAAAGAGGGCCGGAGTGACGGACATGGAATTAGGTAACGGACAGGGGTTTAAGGTGTGCGGGACAGGTCGGGGAGTAACGAACAGGTCGGGGAGTAACCCAAAGGGAGTGGGTCACCCCAGGGACTCCAGCCAAGCCCGCCGGCAATTGGCCTGGCGCCGCTGCTCCAGTACCTGACGGATGCGGCCTCCGGCTTCGTCCAAAGTGACCAGCCCGGGGGGGTGAATGGTTTCGCAGTAGAGCAGATGCAGGCCCACCTCCGTCTGTACCGGGTCGCTCACCGTGCCGGCCGCCATCTTGAACAGCACGTCATCCAGTTCCGGGTAAAGATTCCCCTCGGGCATCCGCCCCAGCAGACCGCCCTTGAGGGCGCTGGGACACTCGGAATGGCGCATGGCCAGATCGGCAAAGGTCCCCAGGTCACTGAGCAAAGTGTCACGGATCATCTCGAGACGTGCCCGGGCCGCCTCCGAGGTATTTTCAGGGTAATCCGGATTGATGGTGATCAGGATCTGCCTCACCGTGCGGGTCTCCGGGCGCTCCAGCCGGGTCTTGTGGCACTCATAGTATCGGGTCACCTCCTCGTCCGTCACCGGTTCGGCCCGGGCGGCAACCCGCTCCAGCAGGACCTCCAGACGCAACTCCCGGTAAAGGGCCTGCCGCAGGGCCTCCCGGTCCAGGCCATGGTGCCGCAGCTCTTCCTGGAACTGCTTCGGCTCCGGATAGCGCGACTCGATCTCCTGCAAGGCCCGGATCACCTGCCCCTCGGGCACATGGATATCCCTGGCCTCGCTGGAGGCCAGGGCACGCGCGCCGATGTCATAGGCCTTGAGGGCACGATTGCGAACGATCTTGCGCTCGTCATCGGAGAGACTGCCCAGGGGCTTACTGAAGTAGTCCAGGGCGGCCCGCAGTTCGATGTAGAGCAGTTCGGGACGCTGTTCCAGTACAAGGGTCATGAAGGGTACTCCTCGGACGGGTCGGTCAGCGCCTTTTCCGGCACCTGCAGGACCCGTCCGTCAAAGTTCACGTGATAGGCCACACCATCGGGCAGATCCCGCAGGACCTTGCAGACCTCGCCCACGGTCCCCGGCGCCACCACCGCCTCGCCGTTGATGCCCAGGGGGATCGCCGGGGTGACCTTGTCGCGAAACTCGTACCGGGTGGGCACCCAGTGGGCATCGGCGTCGATCAGTTCTTCCTGGCGGCAGCCCACCACACGGCCCGCGTCCAGAAAGTTGACGGTGTAGATCACCTGATCCTGCAGGAAGGTGCCCCTGCCGATGACCACCCCGACACTGCCCCTAGGCACCAGCAGCTCGCCCCGGTCCATGCCGGGATAGGTGCCGTCGTTGCGCAAGGGTCGAACCACCCTGACCTGCTCACCGTATTCTCGATATTGCTCCATGGGACTATCTCCGGATGAATGCCTGTTCCAGCGGCACCACGGTGACGCCCGGGGCCGCTCGTTTGAAGACCTTGAACACCTTTTCGGTGCGGGCATCGGATTCCACGAAGTCCGCATAGGCCTGCATCAGCAGACTGCGATAGACATCCCGACGGGCCGACAGGTCCGTGGGCAGGTTGTCCAGAGTGCCGGAGAGGTAATCATGAAAACGCTGCAGGATATGCAGGCGATTCACCCGTACGACGGCTTCATCGTAAGGAATGTTGAAATACTCCAGAAACTCCTCGGCGGACCCCATTTCCTGCAGGTCTTCTTCAAGTTCGGTGGTGTCAGTCATGGTTCAGACCTCGATGGTGGATATCAACGAAAGAGGAGGCCTCATGCCACAGCCCCGCTTAGATGGGTGAGTTCCGCATACCAGGTGGCCAGCTCATGCTCCGTCGGCGGCCGCTTGGATTGGGAAACGGATCGACGCAGACGGCTCAGCAGCAGGGCTGCCTGGGCCTTGTCCAGTGTCACCCCCATACGCGCATAGGCCGCCATCACGCCATGGGCGCCGGAGTGCTTGCCCAGCACCAGGCGGTGCTCCCGCCCCAGCTCAGCCGGGTCCACCCCCTGATAATTGACGGGGTCCTTGAGCAGGCCGTCCACATGAATGCCGGCCTCGTGGGTGAACACCCCCTCCCCCACCAGGCTCTTCTGCCAGTGGATGGGACGGCCGGAAGCGGTCTCCACCAGGTGGGACAGGGCCGGAAAGCGGCGCAGCTCCACGCCGGTCTCGATGCCGTGGAGCCGGCGCAGCCCCATGACCACCTCTTCCAGGGCGGCGTTACCGGCCCGTTCACCGATACCGTTGACGGTGGTGTTCACGTGGGTGGCGCCGCCGAGGACGGCAGCCAGGGTGTTGGCGGTGGCCAGGCCCAGGTCATCGTGGGCATGCATCTCGATCTCCAGATCGGAGACGGCGCGAAGCTGCCGGATACGCGCCAGCACGCCGAAGGGTTCCATGATGCCCACGGTATCGGCGAAGCGGAAACGCCGCGCCCCGGCGGCCTGGGCGGTTTCTATCACTTGGCAGAGGAAATCGGAATCGGCCCGGGAGGCATCTTCTCCCCCCACACCCACCTCCAGTCCCAGCTCCAGGGCCTGGGCCACGTGCCGACGGATGCTCTTCAGCACCCAGTCACGATCCCGACCCAGCTTGCGCTGGATCTGCTGATCCGAAACCGGTATGGACAGATCCACCATCTGAACCCCCAGATCCGCGCAGTCGGCCAGGTCATCGGCGCGCATGCGGCTCCACACCAGCAGACGGGCCTTGAGTCCCAGCTGAGCCAGCAGGGCGATGGATTCCCGCTCCTCGGGGCCCATGGAGGGAATGCCGATTTCCAGCTCGGGAACGCCCAGGTCGTCCAGCCCCTTGGCGATGGCCACGCGCTCGGCGTCATTGAAGGCCACGCCAGCGGATTGTTCGCCGTCTCTCAGGGTGGTGTCGTCGATGACGATGCCGGGCGGGGTGGTCATGGATGTCCTCGTTGGGCTGGTAGGGCCATGCAGAGGATTTAGCGATTATCGTGCCAGGTCATCAACCTAATGATTTGGAATGATTATTTAATGACGGAGTGATGGTGGTTGTGTGACCTGACGGGGTAGATTGTGGGATTTACTACAAAGCACCTTACCTATCGGGTCGGAGGGGGGCTAGCCCCCGTCCGCCCACACCACCGGGCATACGGATCCGTACCACGGCGGTTGGTCAAGTGTTGGCAAACCGCTTCACATAGAAGCTCACACCTCGGAAGCCTCGGTCGCGCCACCAATGGTTATTCATCAGAAACCGCGTGTGGTGGAGTTGGGCCAGGAACCACCAGCGCTTGTGTTGGCTGTAGCCTCGGGCTTCGTCCACCGGCAAACCGAGTTCGATCATCTTTCTCACCCGGGTTCGCGGTTTGAACCACTGTTTCATCAAGCACATCCGTAAACGGCTTCGGATCCAGCCGTCGAGGTCAGCAAACAACCGGTGCGTCTTCGCCAGCCGGAAGTAGCTGGCCCAACCCCGAATGTATCTGTCGAGGCGAGCCAGTTTAACCTCGATTGCTTCTCGATCATGCCCGCGGGTCAGTTGCCTGACCCGTCGTTTGAAGCGTTTGACCGTCTCCGTGCTGCAGCGGATCCGAGGGTTGGCCATCCCGAGGAAGCCGTACCCCAGAAAGCTGCTTCTTGAAGCGGCCACGACGCGACTCTTGCTCCTGTTTACTGGGAGCTTCAGTCGTGTCTCCAGAAAGGCTGTCATGCTTTCCTTGACTCGGTGGCCCGCCCGAAGACTTTTGACGTAGACCTGACAGTCGTCGGCGTATCGGCAGAACCGATGGCCTCTGGCTTCCAGTTCCTTGTCGAGTTCGTCGAGCAGGATGTTGCTGAGCAAGGGACTCAGGGGAGATCCCTGAGGGGTGCCTTTCTCGCGTTGGCTGACGAGACCATCCATCATCATTCCCGATTGGAGGTAGCGGCGAATCAGGCCCAGCAAACGCTTGTCCTGGATACGCCTTGCCAACTTGGCCATCAGGATATCGTGGTTGACCTGGTCAAAGAACTTTTCCAGATCAATGTCGACCACGGTGTTGTAGCCCCGTTTGACGTAGTCATGGGCCTGCCCAATTGCCTGCCAGGCGTTCCGGCCTGGCCTGAAGCCGTAGCTTGAGGCGGAGAAGTCCTTCTCATAGTGAGGACTGAGCACTTGATGGATGGCTTGCTGGATCAGACGGTCTACCACGTTGGGAATTCCCAGCATACGGGATTTACCATCCCCTTTCGGGATGTGGACCGTCCTGACCGGACCTGGCTGATAGGAACCCGACTGGAGTGAATCTTTGATCTCCGGCCAGGATGTCTTCAGTAGACGCCCGGTCTCTTCGATAGTGTGTCCATCGGGGCCGGCGGCCCCTTTGTTGCTCCGCACCCGGTTCCATGCATCCGCCATGTTGGCGCTGTCCAGCACATCATCCATGGAGATCGGGTAACAGGGTTCACAAGGTCTCCAACCTGCGGTCGGTCTGCCGCTGCCAGTAAACTGCGGTCGGTTGTCATCGCGTTGGTCAGAGATCACAGAGAGACCTTTCACTTACCTTTGGCCCTTCAGTGGGATGTCGCCACCTACTATGGCCGCTGCTGACTTCCCCCATGCCCTTGCCGCCCCTCCCGCTGTGCAGTTGGTTTGGCTCCGACGGTCATGGGGGACCTCCCGGGGTAAGACGCACGTCTTTCCCGCCATGTAGCCGCCTCATATACGTGCTGCGCTGCCGTGTTGGGATGAGCTTTGTGTTCTTCAGCACACTCACTCCACGCAGCCCGCCTCCTATGGGGTTCGTGTTCCTCGGCTCAGCGGTTTGCCGCAGGCTTCCTTCAGATTCCACCTTGCGGTGGACACCCTTGCCGTCTTGGCTAACAGCTACTCCCAACTTCACTGTTCGGGACTTTCACCCTATAGACGTGCGCCGTGCCCGGCGCACTGACATCCTCCCCTCCCTCTCGCTGATGCTCGCCGCCCGAGGGCGGAAACGAAGGGGATTCCTACCGTGTTCAGCCCGCCAGGGCTGAATCACCTCGGTGGGTTCCTGCTGCTGGCGACCTGACTGCATCGCTCACTTCACAGGCGAACCGGGCGTGTCCCGCCCTTAAAACGGTCAAGCTGGAAGCGGCAACCGCCATCGGTCGGAAGAATGGCAGGGTTCCATCCTGATCGTGAATTCGCGCGCACGGTAAATGATATAAGTGGGGAAGACACTTCCCGTCGGGGCCGGCCATGGCGACACCAGAGTGACCCGCCTCCATACACGTTTCGGGAGATATCCTAGATGCCTGCGCCAGAACAACCTCGGTGACCCAAAGCCCGCCGCCTGGGGATGACCAGCACCGTCACATCGCGCTCAAGGCCTGGATACTCTATCTGGGCTTTTGCCTGGCGCTGGCCCTGGTGATCGCCTGGGACCTGACCACCTCCAGAGCGCAGGACATGGAGGCCGCCCGCCAGCGCACCCATTCCACCAGCGTACTGGTGAGCGAATGGCTGTATGCCGCCTTTGAGACCAGCGGTGCCCTGCTCAGCAGCATGGCCGGCGAGATCCGCCCCGAGCACCTCCCTCCGCCCGATGACGACCCCGAAGCCCACGCCCGAATCAACCAGTGGCTCGAACGGCATCTGCGTCTCCTGCCCCATGCCCAGGCCATCGCCCTGTTCGATCACGAAGGGGTGATGACGCATACCTCCGGCGGCCCCCAAGAGATCGATCACGACATCAGCGATCACAGCCATTTTCAGGCCCTGCGCGCTGATCCCGGCCTGGAGCGCCAGGTTTCCCGCACCTTCTGGTCCCCTGAGGGCAAACGGTTTCTCGTCGCCCATGCCCAGGCCCTTCGTGATACCGAGGGCCGGTTTGCCGGGCTGCTGGGGGTACGGCTGGACCTGGGGTTTTTCGACCACTGGCTGGAGCGTACCGAGCTCACACCCGGTAGCAGTCTGACCATCCTGGATCGCGAGGGCAGGTTGCTGGCACGGCGACCCCGGGATAGCGTCCCGGACTTCGAAGCCCAGCTCGGTCACCCGGTGGGGGACGGCGAAGTGGAACCCCTGCTCCATAACGCGTTGGATACCGTGCATTTCAACATTGTCTCGCCGGTGGACGGGATGCACCGCTCCTACACGGCCCAGATAGTGCGAGATCTGCCCTTCCTGGTGGTGGCCGGCGAGGCGCGACACACGATCATGGCCGCCTGGTGGCGGAAATTGTGGACGTTGAGCCTCGCCTGGCTGGTCATTGCCGGCCTGGGTTTGCTGTTACTGCACGGCTATCTGCGCACCCTGCGGTCCGATCTGGAACTCCAGCGCAGTCATCGCTCCCTGGAAAACGCCAACCAGATACTGAGCCAGGGGATCCATGAGCGTCAGTTGGCGGAACGGGCCATCAAGTCCAGCGAGGAACGCTTTCGGGCCTTGTTCGACAACTCCCTCAGTGGTGCGGCCATGCACGACATCATCCTGGATGAGCGGGGCGAACCATGCGACTACGTCTTCACCATGGCCAATCCGGCCT
>NZ_JAJNQM010000099.1:0-10280 GCF_022227785.1 Ectothiorhodospira lacustris
TGTTCCTGCTGGCGACCCAACTGGCGGCCAGGTTGCGCGAAACCAGCCGCAAGGTGATCGACCTGGCCTTCCTGGATGTCACCGGACGCATCGCCCGCACCCTGATGGAGCTGGCCCAGCAACCCGATGCCCTGACCCACCCCGAGGGGATGCAGATCCGCATCACCCGACAGGAGCTGGCCAAGATCGTGGGATGCTCGCGGGAGATGGCCGGTCGGGTGCTCAAGGAATTGGAAGAAAAGGGGCTGATCACGGCCCATGGCAAGACCATCGTGGTGTTCAACGCCCGGTAACGGGCGCCGGCGACCTGCCTGTTACGCTTCCGCCTCCCGGATCACCGCCAGGAACTCCAGCCCGTAGGACTCCAGCTTTTTCTCTCCCACCCCCGAGATGTCCGCCATGGCCGCCAGGCTATGGGGACGCACCTGGGCCATCGCCTGCAAGGTGGCGTCGTTGAACACCATATAGGGCGGCACCCCTTGCTCGTCCGCCAGCCGGCGGCGACAGCCGCGCAGCGCCTCGAATAGACGCTGATCCTCGGGACTGTCCAGCTCCATCGCCCTTGAACGACGCGGTTCCCGGCTGACCCTGGGCGGCCGGGTTTCCTTGCGCAACATCAGGGGTGCCTCCCCCCGCAATACGGGGCGGCAGGATGGGTTCAGGTGGAGTCCCCCATGGCCTTCCAGGTCCACCGTGAGCAGACCGCGGGCAATCAGCTGGCGAAAGATCCCCCGCCATTCATTCACGGCCAGATCACGGCCGATACCGAAGACACTGAGCCGTTCATGGCCAAAGCCCCTGATGCGCTCATCCTCCTTGCCCCTGAGCACGTCCACCAGATAGTTCACACCGAAGCGCTGTCCCGTGCGATGGACGCAGGACAGGGCCATCTGGGCCGGTACCGTCGCGTCCCAGGTTTGCGGCGGTTCAAGGCAGTTATCGCAGTTGCCGCAGGGTTCGGCGCGCGGTTCGCCGAAATAGGGGAGCAGGGTCTGACGACGGCAGGTGACGGTCTCGCACAGACCGAGCATGGCATCCAGCTTGTGGCGCTCGACCCGCTTGTGGGATTCATCGGCATCGGAGGCATCCACCATCTGTCGCAGGGTGATCACATCCTGCAGGCCGTAGCTCATCCAGGCGTCCGCCGCCAGACCGTCACGCCCGGCACGGCCGGTCTCCTGATAGTAGGCCTCGATACTCTTGGGCAGGTTCAGGTGGGCCACAAAACGGACATTGGGTTTGTCGATGCCCATGCCGAAGGCGATGGTGGCGACGATGATGATGCCTTCTTCATTGAGAAAACGCCGCTGATGAGACTCGCGGACCCCGGCGGGCAGGCCGGCATGGTAGGGCAAGGCGGTAAGCCCCTGCCCGGTGAGCCAGTCGGCCACTTCTTCCACCCGTTTGCGGGACAGGCAATAGACGATGCCGGCCTCATCCGGGTGGGTGTCGCGGATGAAGCGCAGCAACTCTCGCCGGGCATTGCCGGGGGACTGGTTGATGCGATAACGAATGTTGGGACGATCAAAACCGCTGATGAACACCCGGGCCTGATCCAGGCACAAGCGGCTGCGGATTTCTTCGCGGGTACGGGCATCGGCGGTGGCGGTGAGGGCGATGCGCGGCACTCGGGGCCAGCGTTCGGCCAGCAGGGAGAGCTTGATGTATTCGGGGCGAAAGTCATGACCCCACTGGGAGACGCAATGGGCCTCGTCGATGGCAAATAGGTTGATGCGAACCCGGTCCAGAAGGCTCAGCGTGCGGTCGGTGAGGAGGCGCTCCGGGGCGACGTAAAGCAGGTCCAGCCGCCCATCCAGCAGTTGGGTTTCCACGGCCCTGGTTTCATCCGGTGTGAGGGTGGAGTTGAGATAGGCGGCGCGCACCCCGGCCTGCCGCAGAGCAACCACCTGGTCCTGCATGAGGGCAATGAGGGGAGAAACCACGATCCCGGTGCCGGGCATCGCCATGGCCGGGATCTGATAGCACAGGGACTTGCCGCCGCCGGTGGGCATGAGCACCAGGGCGTCCATGCCCTGCAGCAGGGTCCGGATGACCTCATCCTGAGGGGAGCGGAACTGATCGTAGCCGAAGGTACTGCGGAGAATGTCCTGGGGGTGATCGTCCATCGGTTCCCTCAGATGGCGACCCGGGAGATGCCGGCAGCCTGGTCGCGAGCGGCGCGACGGGCACGGATGCGATCCCAGACCTTTTCATGGAAGTGATAGGCCACGGTGTTGATCATCGGTTCGATCAGGGCAGCGAGCCCCCCGATCACGAGGCTGCCGGTCAAGGCGTAAACCACGACAAAAGCGACGGTGAAGTGAACAACGGCGAAGGTGGCGGTCTTGGTCATGGCGGCGTCTCCCGAATCAGATGTGTCCTTGATTGAGAGAATAGCTAAATGAGAATGATTATTGAAATTGATTCTTGCAATCTCCCTGATAGGATACTGGCCACCCAAAACCGTTCATCCTCTGCATGCTCCCCCCTCATCCCCGGCCCTTCTCCCCCAAGGGGAGAAGGGAGAATACTCCCCTACCCTTTGCGCCAATGAAGCTGGGCAGTGCCTTCCCATCCCCCTCTCCCCGCCGGGGAGAGGGTTGGGGTGAGGGGCGACACGGTAGGGAAAATCTTCAATCAAGACTCCGCGAGGCGATCTCGTACACGTCCCGGGACAGTCCCGGATGGGCCACGATCCGCTCCAGACAGCGCCGCATCGAGCCCTGACGCGCCTCATCAAAACGCCGCCAGCGGCTCAGGCTGCTCACCAGCCGGGCCGCGATCTGCGGGTTGAGCGCATCCAGAGCCAGGACGTTGTCGGTGATCAGCGTGTAACCGGACCCATCCAGGGCATGGAAATGTACCGGATTGGCCATGGCAAAGGTACCCAGCACCGCCCTCACCCGATTGGGATTGCGGATGCTGAAGCCGGGGTGGGCCAGCAATTTCTCCACCCGCGCCAATGCCCCCGGCGCCGCATCCATCGCCTGCAGCCCGAACCACTTGTCCAGTACCAGGGGCTCGTCCCGCCAGCGGGTCTCGAAATGGGCCAGGGCCTGATCCCGTTCATCACCGGGGCAGTCCAGCAAGGCCCGCAGGGCACCCATGGCATCGGTCATGTTGTCGGCGACATCGTAATGGGTCCGGGCCAGCGCCACCGCCTCGACCGTGCCGGTGGCACATAGATAGGCCAGACACAGATTGCACAGGCGACGGCGCCCCATGGCCGTCGCATCCATGCCCTCGGCACCCGCCATGGCCTCATAGACGGCACGGAACCGATCCCCCAGGGTGGCGCCCAGGGCCTGACGCAGGAACTGTCGGGCCTGATGGATCGCATCCACGTCCACCACCGCCATCTGCTCCGCCAGATAGCCCTCTCCCGGCAGGGTCAGGGCCTCGGCCACCAGGGCGGCATCCAGTTCCCGATTGGCCAGCACCTGGCCAAAGGCCTGCTCAAAGCGGGCATCCAGCTCAAGGGGCCGCCCCGCCTGGATGGCCTGGATCAGTCCCTGCAACACCTTCAGGGCAAACTGCTGGCCCGCCTCCCAGCGATTGAAGTCATCCGTGTCATGGGCCATGAGGAAGGCCAGCTGCGCATCGGTGTAGGGAAACCGCAGATTCACCGGGGCCGAGAATCCCCGCAGCAGCGAGGGGACCGGCGGCTCCGGCACATCCTGGAATACAAAGACATGGGTGGGTGCGGTCAGCTCCAGGGTGCGCTCACCGGCAACGGCACTGCCCTCCCCCTCCAGGCGCAGGGGGATCTCCTGCCCCTGGGCATCCAGCAGGGCCATGACCAGGGGAATGTGCAGGGGCAGCTTTTCCGGCTGGCCCTTGGTGGGCGGGCAGGACTGGCGCACCGTGAGCCGGTAGGTGGCGGTCCGCGGGTCATGCTCCCCGTTCACCTCCAGCAACGGCGTTCCGGCCTGGTCATACCAGCGGCGGAACCGGGAAAGATCACGGGCATTGGCATCTTCCATGGCCTTGACGAAGTCGTCCGTGGTCACCGCCTGACCATCATGACGGTCGAAGTACAGGTCCAGCCCGCGGCGGAACCCCTCCCGGCCCACCAGGGTCTGGATCATGCGCACCACTTCGGCACCCTTTTCATACACCGTCATGGTGTAGAAGTTATTGATCTCGATGTAAGACTGGGGGCGCACCGGGTGGGCCATGGGGCCGGCATCCTCGGGGAACTGCAGGGTGCGCAGGCGTTGTACGTCACCGATGCGCTTGACGGCACGCAGGCTCTGGTCGGCGGTGAACTCCTGGTCGCGAAAGACGGTCAGCCCCTCCTTGAGGGAGAGCTGGAACCAGTCGCGGCAGGTGACCCGATTGCCGGACCAGTTGTGAAAATATTCATGGGCGATGACGCTCTCGATGGCCACGAAATCGTCATCGGTGGCGGTATCGGGGCGGGCCAGCACGTACTTGGAATTGAAGACGTTGAGCCCCTTGTTCTCCATGGCCCCCATGTTGAAGTCGTCCACCGCGACGATCATGTAGATGTCCAGATCGTATTCCCGGCCGAAGGCGTCCTCGTCCCAGCCCATGGATGCCTGCAGGGAGCGCATGGCGTGGTCGCACTTGTCCAGGTTGTGACGCTGCACGTAGATGCGCAGATCCACCTCGCGTCCGGAGCGGGTGGTGAAGAAGTCCTGCCGGCAGACCAGATCCCCCGCCACCAGGGCAAACAGATAGCTGGGCTTGGGGAAGGGGTCGTGCCAGACGGCGAAGTGGCGCCCCTCGGGCAGGTCGCCGCTGTCGGTGAGGTTGCCGTTGGAGAGCAGCACGGGGTAGCGGGCCTTGTCGGCCTCGATGCGCACCGTGTAGACGGCCATCACGTCGGGTCGGTCCAGGAACCAGGTGATGCGCCGGAACCCTTCCGCCTCGCACTGGGTGCAGAAGTTGCCGCCGGACACATAGAGGCCCTCCAGCGCCGTGTTGGCCGCCGGGGCGATGCCCGTCTCCAGGCTGAGTTCACAGTGCTCGGGCAAATCGTGCAGGGTCAGGGTCTCGCCTTCCAGATGATAGTCACCCGACTGCAGGGGACGGTCATCGAGACGGATGTCGTGGAGCACCAGATCCTGGCCGTTGAGCTGCAGGGGAGCCTCCCCCTGACCGTTGCGCACCAGGGTCAGGCGGGATCTGACCCGGGTATCCTCCGGGTCCAGCACAAAGCACAGGTCCACCGAGAGGATACGCCACCGCGGCGGTGCGTAATCCTTGAGATGGATGGCGGCGGGAACGGTCTCTTTCATCATCTTGTGCGAACAACCGGGTTGAGCGTGTGCCTGACTTCCATGGTGCACTATAGCGTTTCGGGATGGGGGGCGTCCAAGCTTGCCAAACGGACAGTCCTTAACGATCATAGCCCCATACCCGACCACTGCACCAGGATATACCATGAGCACACAGGCACGGATCGAGCAGAAACTGTTCGAGGGGCTGGACCCTGTTCATCTGGACGTGCTCAATGAGAGCAACAAGCACAACGTACCGCCGGGTTCAGAATCCCATTTCAAGATCACCGTCGCTTCGCCCCGGTTCGAAGGCCTACGCCTGCCGGCACGGCATCGGCAGGTCTATGGCCTGTTGGCGGAGGAGCTGTCCGGGGGCGTTCATGCCCTGGCGCTGCATACCCTGACACCGGAGGAATGGGCGGCCCGGGGAGGCCGGGTGGCCGAATCTCCCCCGTGCCGGGGCGGGGGGAAGCGACGGCGATCGCCCCCCTGAATCCGGCTTCGATGGCCGCCCAATCCATGGCGGCCCGCGGCGCGATGCACTCCACCCGGCTATCACGGCGCCAGACCATGGGTTCGGTGCTGAATCGCCCTTCCGCCCAGTCGAAACGCTGCCATTCACGGCCGGTCCGCAGTACCCCCTTGGCCCGGAGCAGGTCCCGCCAGGGCGAGGCCGTGAACAGGGCCTGCACCCGCGATAGGTCAAAGCACTGCCCATGGTCAAAGTGCCAGCCCCGGGCGGTATCCGCCGCCGGGGCCTGGGCGCCTCGGTCCAGCGGACGCAGGATCGGTCCGGGGGCACCCACGGCCGGCAGGTCCAGCATGGCCGCATCCACCTCGCCCCGCCGGGCATGAATGATCGCCCGCTTGGGCGGATAAAGGCCCTTGAGGTGATCGTCCAGGGCCTGAATCTGCTCCGGGGTGGAGACGTCCGTCTTGTTGATGATCACCACGTCCGCCAGGCTGATCTGGTCCCGGTAGATGGCGGAACGGGAGAGACGATCCGCGGAAAAGCCGCCGGGATCAACCACGCACAGGCTGTTGCCCGGGGTGACCGCCCGGGCCAGCCAGGGATCCCGCAGGGTGTCGATGATGCCGGCGGGATGCCCAAGACCCGTGGGTTCCAGCAGCAGGCGGTCGGGACGGATGTCCCGCAACAGCCGTGTGAGGGCCACCCGCAGGCTCATGGCTCCGGTACAGCAGATGCAGCCGCCGGCCACTTCCCTGACCGGCACCGCGTCCGTGCCTGCCGACGCAATCACGGCGCCATCAATGCCCACCTCGCCGAATTCGTTCACCAGCACCGCCCAGCGCTCGTGGGCCGGCCGCTGACGGAGCAGGTGCAACACCGTGGTGGTCTTGCCGGCGCCCAGAAAGCCGGTGATGAGATTCAAGGTGGCGACGGGGGTCGGGTCATCCGGCAGAGTCATAAAAAACGGTCACTCTTCGTCGTCATCCCCGGGCACCCCGCACCGGCCGAAAAAGTCGTAGTGATCAAAGGCTTCGCCGATGCCGCCCGCATGGGTGGCATCGGCGAAGTAGACCCGTTTGAAGCCGTAGAGATGTTCCAGCTCGGGCTGGTGATTACCGACCACCACCCCCAGGGTACTGCCCCGCAGCATGTCCTCGTCGTTGCCCGAGTCCCCGGCCACCAGGGTGTGGTCCAGGGGGATGCCCCACTTGTCGGCAAAGTAGCGCACGGCAAAGCCCTTGGAAGCCCGCACCGGCAGCAGGTCCAGGAAATGGTCATGGGAATAGATGATGTTGGCGTGCAGGTCTTCCTGGTGCAGCAGCCGCTCGATGTCCTTCATCCCGGGGGCCTTGGTCGGGTCCACGAAGAAGCTGAGCTTGTGACGCCGCTGATCCACCGCCGGCTGCGAGGTGATGCCCGGCAGGTCCAGCAGCAGACGGCGCAGGGCCTCCGGTGACCAGCGGTGGTCGATGTGCCGGGACCAGCCCTGGTCCTCGGTCATCTCCGGGCCGTAATGGATCTCGGCACCCACGGAGGTGATCATCACATCCGGCGTGGGCACCCCCCATTCCTTGAGCACCTGGATGGCCGAATCCAGACGCCGGCCGGTGGCGATGCCGAAGGCCACGCCCCTGCCCTGTTCCTTGAGCCTTTGCAACATGACCCGCAGGGCGGCCCGGTCACCCAGCAGGGTGTTGTCGATGTCGGAGATCAGGGCGCGATCCGCCTGGGACAGTTTGCCGGAGAGGCGCTGCTGACCACGGCGATGACGGCTGGCCTCCCGACGCAACCCCTTGAGCCGCTTGATGTAGTTGTCCGCATGGCCTTCCCAGGCATAGTGCTTGCGCACGCCCTTGAGCCCGTTGTCCGAGAGACGCTTCCAGCGCGCCGGGTCACTGATGATGCCGTGGATGGCCTCCGCCATGGCCCGGCTGTCCAGGGGGTGTACCAGTTCACCGCTGTTGCAGTGCGCCATGATGTCCCGGGGTCCCCCGTCTTCCGTGGCCACGATGGGGGCGCCGCTGGCGCAGGCCTCGATCAGGGTCAGGCCGAAGGGTTCGGTCAGGGCGGGATTGACGAAGACGCCCCGGGTGCGGGTCACCAGACGGTAAAGATCGGGCACATCGTCGGCACTGTGGTGCTTGGGAAAGGCCACGGAGCCGTAGAGGTCATGGTCATCGATGAGCATCATCACTTCGGTGAGGACGTCGCGAGCCCCCCGGTCCATCTCGCGGATGCTGTCCCGGTTGCCGGCGACAATGACCAGGTTGGCAGTCTTGCGCAACTCCGGGTGCTCCGCGTAGGCCTTGACCAGGGTGGGGATGTTCTTGCGCTCGTCGGGGCGGGACAGGGCCATGACCATGGGCTTGTCCGGGTCCTTGAGAAAGCGTCGCAGGGTCTGATAAATGGTCGGCCGGGGAGCGCGGGCCCTGGGGGGATGAAAACGGCTCAGGTCCGTGCCCGGTGGGATCACCACCATGCGTTCCGGCCGGTAATGGTCATAGAGGGCGTACTGTTCATCCACCTCCTGCCGGGTACTGGCGATGACCATGTAGGCATTGCCCAAAACCTCTTCCTCGGCTTCGATGCGACGGCTGATATGGTAGCGACGCTCGATATCATCCGACGAGGCCCCCTTCTCCAGCAGACGTTCCCGCTTGATCCTGCCCAGGGAATGGCCGGTCTGCACCAGCGGCACCCCCATCAGGCCGGCCACCCGCACGGCCACATGCCCGGCATCGGCATAGTGGCCGTGCACCACGTCCGGCATCAGGCCCACCTGGCGCACATGCTTGATGGCATTGTCGGCAAAGCAGTCCAGATAGGGCCAGAGCTTTTCCTTGCGCAGATAGCGGCGCGGGCCGCAGTCCAGGCGGATGATGCGCACCCCGTTGCCCAGGTCCTCTTCCGGCTGGGCGTAGTCGTCGGCGACCCGATTGTCCACCACCCGGCGGGTGAGCAGGTCCACACGGCCGACTTCCGGATGGGCGCCCAGGGCCCGGGCCAGTTCCACCACGTACTTGATCTGGCCGCCGGTATCGGCATCGCGCCCCAGTTCCAGTTCATCCCCACGGACCAGGCCGTGGATACTGATCAGAACGATATACAGGCCCTCGCCCTGACGGGCCTTGCTTTGTGTCTTTTTCATGATGGTGTCTCGTATCCCTTGAGGCTCAAGACGTCCAGGGTGGACGGGTCCTCGATGAACTTGTGTGCCAGGATCAGCGCGGCGGCCGACCAGGTCTGGTTGAAGTTCGAACGCCGGCCGATGAGACGGCCGTTGCGCCCATCGTAATATTCCGGCCAGCCGTTGGCGTAGAGACGGGGGGCGGCGGTGTCATGGGCACGGCGGGCCAGGTCTTCCCGACCGGCATGGAGGGCGGCGGCGACGAAGGCCCACAGCAGGGCCGGCCAGTTGCCGCCGTTGTGATAGGACCAGGGGATGTTCTTGGGATCGGAGCCGGTCATGAGCCGCCATTCGTCCCCTTCCATGGCCGGGAAGCAGATCTTCACCGGCATCATCCCCGCCAGATCACTCCAGCGCTGGTCGAACAGGGCCATGACGCGCTTCCCCTGCTCCGGGTCCGCCAGACCGAACAGCACCGCCAGCAGGTTGCCCAGGGAGAAGAAGCGGAAATCCATCCGTCCCGGCCCCAGGTTGCCCACCAGATAGCCGGTCTGCGGGGGCAGCCAGTCGCTGACCCAGTCGGGGATGCTCTCCGGGTGAATGTTCAGGGCATTTTCCGAATCATGGCCGAAGATCTCGGTACGGTAGCGATGGATCCGGTTGAGCCGGTCCTCGTCCAGCCAGTAATAGTGGCGCACGTACTCGGTGAGCTGGTCCAGGCGCTTGCGTGACTGCAGATGGATGGCCTGATTTTCCGGGTCGTCCGGGTCCAGCAGTTCCAGGGCCGCCCGCAGGGCGCCGAAGAACAGGGATTGGATCTCCAGGGGGTGACCGTAGACCCCCATGCGCCGGTCGATCATGAATGAGCCGTCGGGCACCAGCAAGGTCGGGAAGATCTCGAAACGGTCCTGCAGGCAGATATTGAGGATCATGCGCACGCCCCGGCGGCACTCGGGGGAACGGGTGAAGGCGGTATCACCGCTGACCCGTTCGTAGGCCACCAGCAGGATCAGCCACCACATCATGGAATCCACCGGCGCCACCCGGCCGATGGCCCGGTCGCCGAAATCGGTATGGATCTCCTCTACACCGGCCTCGTTGCACAGCACCCGAAAACTGGCGGGCATCACCTTGGCCACCGCCCGATGACCCTCCACCTCTTCCTGCTGGTCCCGCAGCTTGAGCACCAGGGCCAGGAAATCGCGAACGATCCCGTGGTGCCCGTCCAGCAGGAAGACCAGGCCGGAAGGGACGAAGTCCCGGACAAAGCAGTCGGCGTAGTTGTCGGCCGGCGCCTGGGCATCGAGACTGGCGATGGTTCCGACCACCCGGCCCTGATAATGTACCTGGGAGGCCTCCAGAAGGCGGTAGGCGGAGCTGATGGGGTCGGTCAAGCGGGGGTCTCCCTCGTCATATCGGTCTTTGAATACCTCGG